>NZ_BAABJZ010000106.1:0-125452 GCF_039543565.1 Ferrimonas pelagia
CCTTTGTACTGCCAATCCGGCGAGAGCGCCATTACCCTCGAGCTGTGAAGCGTCGTCCCCAGAAATACGCAGTTCGGCGACCACGAAAGAAAAATGCCAGTCAGCTTAACTGACTGGCATTACCGCCGAAGCGGTGCTTTTCATTATTCGTGACGGACGACTTACTTAGCAGTCATCAGAGCAACGGCGTTGTCCAACATACGGTTGGAGAAGCCCCACTCGTTGTCGTACCAGGACATAACCTTAACCAGACGGCCGTTTACGCGGGTCTGGGTGGCGTCGAATACGGAAGACGCTGGGCAGTGGTTGAAGTCAGAGGAAACCAGCGGCTCGTGGTTTACGTACAGAACTTCAGCCAGTACAGGGTTAGCCGCAACAGCTTTCTCAACGATGGCGTTGATCTCTTCAACAGAGGTGTCTTGCTTAGCAACGAAAGACAGGTCAACAACAGAAACGTTCAGGGTTGGTACACGTACCGCACCGCCGTCCAGTTTGCCAGCCAGCTCTGGAATAACCAGACCAACAGCGGCAGCAGCGCCGGTCGCAGTTGGGATCATGTTGGACGCAGCAGCACGGGCGCGACGCAGATCGGTGTGGTAAACGTCAGACAGACGTTGATCGTTGGTGTAAGCGTGAACGGTGGTCATCAGACCGTTCTCGATACCAACGGCATCGTGCAGTGCTTTGGCGAATGGGGCCAAGCAGTTGGTGGTACAGGACGCGTTAGAGATAACGGTCATGTCAGAGGTCAACACATCTTGGTTTACGCCGTAAACAACAGTCGCGTCTACTTCTTTACCAGGAGCAGAGATGATCACCTTCTTGGCACCCGCAGCGATGTGGGCAGAGGCTTTCTCTTTGGTTGTGAAGATCCCGGTACATTCGAATACCACGTCCACACCCAGCTCGGCCCATGGCAGATCGGCAGGGTTACGCTGGGAGAAGGTTTTGATCAGATCGCCATTGATCTTGATGCCGTCTTCTACTTGCTCAACGTCCGCGTTAAAGCGACCGTGTACGGTGTCGTACTTGGTCAGGTGAGCGTTGATCGCTGCGTCACCCAAGTCGTTGATGGCAACGATCTGGATTGGGTAGTCTTTGTTGCTCTCGTACAGAGCACGTACAACGTTACGACCGATACGGCCGTAACCGTTAATGGCAACCTTAATCATACAAGGAGTCCTAGTTTTTAAGTTAGCAGTTCATTATGTTGTAAATTTACAATAGATAAGGCGCGTAGCAAAGCGACACACCGCAAATTGTTTGTAATCAAACAAAAAAAATTCGGTGTTCTGGCCAGTTAATCAACTTTAGTACAGGGCTTAGCCAGTTTTATGCGAAGAAGTGGAAATTTTCCGGGTTGAGCCTGGGCTCCGATTACGCTTTGCGCAAACAAAATGTAAGTAACTTACATTTTGAACGTTTCTTCAATGTGTTGTGATGGTCGTGAGCGCGGAGGGAGGCGAGTGGTTATGTCGAAATGAAATGGCACTCAACCGGCACCGCGCGGCTCCCTCATCATGGGTTGCTGCCGTTGTCCTAGCCGTGGGGAGTTCGCCGCATCGTGCTTGGTCGTCGGCCACAGCCGTGTTGGGTGCTGGTGCAGATCAAGGGCTTCATGCATCAGCCGATACTGGGCGCTAGGCACAATGGTGGATCGCACGCTCGCTGTGCGGCAAGGCCGTCCGGCCTCTCGAGTTGGCGGTATTCAGTACATAGCGCTGCGCCATTTGTGAGCAAACCTTAAGCATAAGCGAATGAGTTTAATATTATTTTCGAGACTTGTTCGGAGTGCAAGTCAGTTGGATGCGGTCTGAAGGGATTGAGGGCGATGAGCCACTAGTGACCGACTCCTGCGGACGTCATGGGGAACGCGGCGATGGGCAGATCGCTTGGTTCGGTGCGTTGCGCAGATTCTGCTGGCGTTGACCGAGGCGAGCAACAGGCTGGGGGAGATCGCCTTGCGGCTCAGCGCCGGAGGCAACCATTGTTCGAGGCGATATCCGAGACAGGGACGTTGATGAGGTTCCGTGTCGACCGGGATCGGCTTACGAAAAGGATGGGGTTATATAATTACAGGACGCTCGGCGCTTGGAGATTTTTCGTTATTTTGTAACGGCTTAGCGTTTGAGGCGGTGGTGGATTGCTTCCCGAGATATTTGTAGAATGGATGGATAAAAACTGGCCATTCATGGGTTTGATTTGTGGGTACGAACTCGAGTCCATAGCCAATTTTCTGTAGCTGTCCCAACCTCATGGGCGTATTTTAGGATGATGCAAAATGACCGCGGATAAATACCTTCAAAGCTGGCAAGAGCGTTTTGAATTGGCGGAGGCGATGCAGCCTTTGATCGGTAAGTTGTACCGAAACCAAGGTGTCGAGGTGCTGATCTACGGAAGGCCTTTGTTGAATGCCTCGACCATCGATATCACCAAAGCGCATCGGTTGGTGAAGAAATACGAAGGCAGCAAGTTGCGCTTGCGCGAGAGCTTTCCCTTTATTGAAGCGTTAAGTCGTTTGAATGTGAAGCATGCGCGGGTGGATATTGGCAAGATGGCGGTCAGCTATTGGCGTAATCACGGCGATGCCTCCGAGATCGAAGCCTATATGGCCGAACAATTAGCACCTGCGGTCGATAAGGTGTTGGCCCCTCGGGATGTGGTGCTGTATGGCTTTGGTCGGATCGGTCGCTTGCTGGCTCGGTTGTTGATTGAGCGCACCGGTGTGTCCAATACCATGCGTTTACGGGCGATCGTGGTCCGTGGCGGTCGTGAAGGCGACCTGGAGAAACGTGCAAGCCTGCTTCGCCGTGATTCCATTCATGGTCCGTTCAATGGCTCCATTGAGGTGGATGCTGAGAACAATGCGTTGATCGCCAATGGCACCTACATTCAGGTGATCTACGCCAACAGCCCGGATCAGGTCGATTACACCGCGCATGGGATCGATAATGCGCTGGTTGTCGATAACACCGGGATCTGGAGCGATGAAGAGGGTTTGGGCCAGCACTTGCAGTCCAAAGGGGTAGCAAAGGTTTTGCTGACCGCGCCAGCCAAAGGCGAGATAAAGAATGTGGTCTTTGGTGTGAATGATGATCAAGTGTTGGAAGATGATCGGATCATCTCGGCCGCCTCCTGTACCACCAACGCCATTACGCCGGTACTGAAAAGTGTGTATGACAAATTCGGGATCAACAGCGGTCACGTTGAAACGGTGCACTCCTACACCAACGATCAGAACTTGATCGACAATTATCACAAAGCCGATCGCCGTGGCCGCAGCGCACCACTGAATATGGTGATCACCTCGACCGGTGCCGCCAAGGCGGTTGCGAAGGCCTTTCCAGAGCTGAAGGGGAAACTGACCGGCAACGCGATCCGGGTGCCCACGCCGAACGTTTCGATGGCCATCATGAATCTGAACCTAGGGCAGCAGACCACTCGGGAAGAGATGAATGAATATTTACGCTGGGTTGCGTTGCACTCTGATTTGCAAAATCAGGTGGATTACACCACCTCTACCGAATTGGTCTCGACCGATCTGGTTGGCAGTCGATTCGCCGGGATCATCGATTCTGAAGCGACCATTGTCGAAGAGGATCGGACGGTACTTTATGTCTGGTATGACAATGAATTTGGTTACAGTTGCCAAGTGGTTCAGGTTATGCAAAAAATGCTAGGTGTTAATGCCTTGTCACTGCCATAATCGCCGTTAAGCACCAGTTAGAGGCCAGCTCTTTCGGAGCTGGTTTTTTTATCGATGGATAAACTTCTTCAAAACATGGTGATCTACAGTACGATCCTTGCTGTCGGCTTCTGGTTAACCGGCCAGTGGCGTGCGCATGGGATGATCCCTGTTGGAGCACCAATCAGCCATTATGAGCTCAATGATCTTCAAGGCGGGCGAGAGTTCTTACCGTCGGACGGTCGTGCTCAATTAATTTATCTCTTTGCTCCCTGGTGCCGGATCTGCTCAATAACGATTGAGGACATCAACAGTCGCCACGCGGATTACAATAATGTGGTTTCAATCGCATTGTCCTATCAGTCAGTGGAAGAAGTTCGGGTATTTGTGGGCGAAGGGGCCGCTCCTAACCAGGTGTTACTCGGTAACCCAGCCTTGGCGGGAGAGTTTAATATCTTGGCTTTCCCTAGCTATATCATCATTGACTCGCACGGGCGGATCGCGGCGCGGCGTACCGGCTATATGCCGGGTTGGATGCTGTCGCTGTACCTAGCTTGGTACGGTGTCGAATAGCGCACTTTTGTTTTTGCGACGCTGTGCCAGTATATTGGCCCAAAATCTCTCAACACGGAGTGCCCAATGGCGTTGATCCGATGTGCCGCCTGCGGCAAACGCATTTCTGATAAATCCCCACATTGCCCTCATTGCCAGCAAAGTCTTTCGACCGATCCGGCTGCACTAGAGCGTGCCGAGCGAATGAAGGCGATCAATAATGAACAACAATTGATGACCCACAGCTTCATCGCCATGTTTTTCTTGGTCGGCGGCTTTGCTGTCTGGTGGTGGGGGGGAGAAGCCGCGCAAGGCTGGCGTGAAACCGTCGGCGTTACCTCGATGGCGGCGGGCTCTATCTTTTACCTGATCACCCGGGTGCGAGGGATCATCGCCAAAAGGAAACGTTAAATGGATTTTCAGCAAACTGTTGATGGATTAACCCAGGAGATGGTCGCGCGCTTGCAAAGCGCCATCGAATTGGGGAAATGGCCGGATGGTCGAGTGTTAACTCAAGCACAGCGTGACAGTGCGATGCAGGCGGTCATACTCTGGCAGGCAAAATATGCCGATCAGACCCAGCACCTGACGGTGGCAAAGGGTGGGGAGCTCAATCACCTGTCCAAAGCCGAGCTAAAACGGCAGTTTAATGAAACGCCGATAGCCCGGTTCAAGCCCGAATAGGGTATGCCAACAAAAAAGCGCCGAGAGGCGCTTTTTTCATGGCAGTTTTTGGCTGCGCTGCGCGCGCTAGATTGGCTGAGTTCAAGGCACAGGCGGTGTGGTGCGCCTACTGGCTAAGCTCACCGCGCAGTGATTGCTGCATTAACTGCTGACGCTGCGCAAAGCTCAGTGGCTGAGACAGCAAATAGTGCAACTTGGTCAGCGCCGCTTCGGTGGTCATATCAAAACCTGAGATCACACCTGAGCGGGAAAGGGCGTTGCCGGTGGCGTACCCTGCCATATTCACTTTGCCTTGCAGGCATTGTGTCAGGTTGATCACCAAGATCTCCCGTTGCTTCGCCTGCTCCAAGAGATTGAGCAGGTCGGCACGCTCAGGGGCATTACCGACGCCATACGAGAGCAGGATCAAGGCTTTAACGGGCTGCTGCAGCATATTGGCGATCACTTCGGTGCTGATCCCCGGGTAGAGCGTTACCACGCCGATGGCTTGAGGTGTGATGGGGTGTACGGTTAACTCTCGGCCAGCGACCGGTGCGATCGGATCTTTGCCCATGCGGATGGCGATCCCCGCTTCAAGCAGCGGATCCATGTTCGGGCTGTCGAACGCGGCAAAGCCGTCGGCATGCACCTTGGTACTGCGATTGCCGCGCAACAGCACATTGTTGAAGAACAAGCAGACTTCGGCGATCGGGTAGTTGGCCGCGATATATAGGGCATTGAGCAGGTTTTGCTGGCCGTCGGAGCGCAGCTGCGCCAGCGGGATCTGTGAGCCGGTGACGATCACCGGTTTGTTCAGATCGTCGAGCATAAAGGACAGCGCCGAGGCGGTGAACGCCATGGTATCGGTGCCGTGTAGGATCACAAAGCCATCGAACTGATCGTAATGGGCTTGGATATCATCGGCGATCAACTGCCAGTCATCGGGACTCATGTTGGAGGAATCGATCAGCTGATCGTATTCGTGGATCTCAAATTCTGGCATCTCTGCCCGGAAGAATTCGGGGTTGGCCTGCACACTCTCTGTAAGAAAGCCGGTCACCGGCGCGAAACCGTGTTCGGTACGTTGCATGCCAATGGTGCCGCCGGTGTACGCGACATAGATCCGTTTGCGTTGCATCTGAGGAGATCCTGAAACTTTAGATGGCGCGATTATAGCGGTGAAGGCGGGAAAAGAAAGCCCGGCGCAAGCCGGGCAGGGGAGGGATCACAAGCTGGTTTCACACTCAAGACAGAGCATATAGATGTGTTTGGGATCATCCAGTTGCATCTGCAGTTGGAACGGCGCGAGCAATTGCTGCGCCAAGATCTCTATACTGGACACATCCCGGCTCGGCAGCCAAGCCTGTACCGTGCCAAAGATATGCTGCAGAAACTCCTGCTCCGGGCTCAGTTTAGGTCCGATCACCCGTTGTTCAAAATCGTCCAGTTGCGTCAGGGCGGCGGCGGTATCGATGGCCTGTTGCAGGCCACCCAATTCATCCACGAGGCCTAATTCCAGCGCCGCACTGCCGCTCCACACGCGGCCCTGTGCGACGGCATCCACCTCTTCGAGGCTCATATCACGGGCATTGGCCACCAGATCAATAAAATCTTGATAGCCTTTATTCATGTTGAGTTGGAGGATCCGCTTAAAGCTGTCGGGCAGCGGGCGCAACACGCTGAGTCCGGCCATTTCTGTGGTGCCGACACCATCGGCGCTGACTCCGATGGCTTCAGCGGCCTCTTCGAAGGTGGTGATCAGGCTGATGATCCCGATGGAGCCGGTGATGGTATTGGTTTGCGCGTAGATATGATCGGCGTTGGCGGCTATCCAGTAACCGCCGGACGCGGCCACGCTGCCCATCGACGCGACCACGGGTTTGCCCGCCTCTTGCAGTGCCAGTACTTCCTGGCGGATCTGCTCTGAGGCGTAGGCACTGCCGCCGCCACTGTCGATGCGCAGTACCACGGCCTTGATCTTGTCATCTTGACGAGCTTCGCGCAGCAGGCGTGCGGTGCTGATCCCGCCGATGGTGCCGGCCGGTTGTTCGCCATTAAGAATGGTGCCCTTGGCAACGACGATCCCGATCTGATCCTCGCTATTGGGCTCCAGCATCGGTTTGACGTGACCCAAATAGCCGTTCAGGCCAATGGCTCGCAATTCCTTTTTGTCGGCGCTGCTGGCACCGAATCGGGCAAACAGATCCTCTCGCATCTGGATGTCGGTATAAAGCTGATCGATCAGGCCGGTTTGCAGTGCCATTTCGGCAAAGTCACCTTGATGATCCGCCAGGACTGAACTCAAGTGTTCCAGATCCATGTTCAGTAGAGCAGACTCGATATTGCGGTTTTGGGCAACGGTGGTGGTGTAGCTGCCCCAGAGATCGTTCAACAGTGCTTCATTGGCTTCCTTGGCCGGCGCTGACATGCCTTGCTCTGTGTAGGATTCGGCAAAGGATTTGTACTTGCCGACGCGGAAGAGGTGGGTGTTGACCTTGAGTTTGGCTAGGGCTTCTTTGTAGTACAGGCGGTAGATCCCCATCCCCTCAATCGACACCATGCCGCCGGGATTGAGCTGGATCTCATCGGCAAAACTGGCCAGATAATAGTTGCGCTGATCCAGCCAGCCGGCCTGCATTAATACCGGTTTGCCGCTTTGCTTAAAGCGGTCGATAGCATTGCCAATGTCATCCAGTTTGGCCTGTCCCGCGACGAGTTGCCCCGGACGCAAAACCAAGCCGCCTATGCGTGAGTCCGCTGCGGCCTGGTCGATGGCAAACAGCAGATCGGCCAGCAATATCTCCTGTGGCCCATCGGAGCTGCTACCGGTGATCATCTCAAACGGATCGAGCTGTCGTTTCTGCTCTACGATGATCCCGTCTAACTCGAGGATCAGAGCTGCGCCTTCTTCCAGTTTGGCCTGATCGTCGCCGCTGACGGTCACCAAGAGGAAGCCTAGGAAGATGAAAAACACCAGATTGACGACGATGCGCCGAAAGGTATTAAGGAGCGAGCCAATCAACTTGATGAATCGCATAAACATTGAGGGTTGTTTCGACATGATGTCCGTCCGTATAAAGCGTCAAACGTATGCTATCGCATGACGGGCGCTCGAGGGGAGTGCTAATTGTAACGCTTTATAATTCAGTGCTGGACTTGTGGTCAGTTTTGCTTCGATCTAATCTGGAACACAAGTTTCAAACAGTCGTTTAAGGAAGAGCATGAGCTATCCCAATTTGTTAGAACCGCTGGACTTGGGCTTCACACAACTCAAAAATCGTGTGCTGATGGGATCGATGCACACTGGCCTTGAGGAGGAGAAAGGCGGCTTCGCCAAGTTGGCCGCGTTCTACGCCGAGCGGGCGAAAGGCGGCGTTGGCCTCATGGTGACGGGTGGGATCTCGCCGAACTTTCGAGGACGGCTGTATCCGCACGCCAGTCAGCTGTCCTTTTCGTGGCAGGTGAAGAAACATCGGCTGATCACCGATGCGGTACACGCAGAAGGGGGCAAGATCTGTATGCAGATCCTGCACGCCGGGCGCTATGGTTACCATCCGCTTTGCGTGGCACCGAGCGCGATTAAGTCACCCATTTCCAAATTCAAGCCTAAGGCATTGAGTCTGGGCGCGATAAAAAGCACGGTGCGTGACTATGCCCGCAGTGCCAAATTGGCGCAGAAAGCGGGCTATGATGGGGTCGAGGTGATGGGCTCAGAGGGCTATTTCCTTAACCAGTTTTTGTGCCGCCATACCAATCACCGACAAGATCAATACGGTGGCAGTTTGGAAAACAGGGCGCGACTCGCTTTGGAGGCGGTGCGGGCGATCCGCGATGAAGTTGGTGAACAGTTTATCCTGATCTTCCGGTTGTCGATGCTGGATCTGGTCGAAGGCGGTAATCACTGGGATGAGGTGCTGAAGCTGGCGAAATGGCTGGAGCAAGCGGGCGTCACCATCATCAATACCGGGATCGGCTGGCACGAAGCGCGGGTGCCAACCATTGCCACCAGTGTGCCGCGAGCGGTCTTCGCCGGGATCACCGAGCGGCTGCGTCAGCACGTATCCGTGCCGGTGATCGCGACCAACCGGATCAACACGCCAGAGATCGCCGAGCAGATCCTGGCAGGCGGTCAGGCGGATATGGTGTCAATGGCGCGACCCTTGCTGGCGGATCCCCATTTTGTCAACAAGGCGGCTGCCGGGGAGCGCGCCGATATCAATGTGTGTATTGGCTGCAATCAGGGTTGTTTGGACCATACCTTTAAGCTGAAACGCGCCACTTGTCTGGTTAATCCCTTTGCGTGTTATGAGACGGATCTGTTCCTACCCGCCGCCGAAAAGCGGCAACGGGTGGCCGTGGTTGGGGCAGGACCTGCCGGGATGGCGAGCGCTTGTTACGCGGCAGAGCGGGGCTTTGAGGTGGTGCTGTTTGAGGCACGCGCTGAGCTGGGGGGACAGTTTAATCTGGCGGCGCAGATCCCGGGTAAAGAGGAGTTTCAGGAAACCCTGGCGTATTTCCGCCATCGGTTGGAAAAATTTGGGGTGGAGGTCAAACTCAACTGCAAAGCCAGTCCGGACACACTGCAAGGTTTTGATCGCGTCTTGCTGGCCACCGGCGTGACGCCGCGGGTGCCCCAGTTTAGCGGGGTTGAGCGTGCTGTGACCTACCAACAAGTGCTACGTGGCGAGGTCGAGGTGGGCCGCTCCGTGGCCTTGGTCGGCGCAGGTGGGATAGGGTTCGATATGGCTGAGTATCTGTCAGAGCCCCATGAGTCACCGACCTTGCACCCGCAGCAGTGGCTGGCCCAGTGGGGGATCGATCTGGATTATGAGGAAAATGGCGGACTGACCGAGCGTCATAGCTCGGCATTCGAATCGGCCCGTGAGATCTTCCTGCTACAGCGCAAAACGACCAAACCTGGCGCGGGGCTGGGTAAGACCACAGGGTGGATCCACCGCGCAGTATTGAAGGACAGAGGGGTGAATACCCTGATCGGCGTCAGCTACCACAAGCTTGATGAGCAGGGGCTGCACATCGAACGGGATGGAAAAGCACAGTGCTTGGCCGTCGATTCCGTGGTGCTGTGCGCCGGTCAAGAGTCCAATCGAAGCTTGGCGGATGAGCTTGATCAGCACCAGATCGCCTATCAGTTGGTCGGGGGGGCCGATCTGGCGGCAGAGCTGGACGCCAAGCGGGCGATCCGGCAAGCGGCCGATGTGGTGGCGGCGCTGTAGATAATGGTCGGAGCGCAGCTCGACAGAATAGGACTGGCATGAGCCGGTCCTTTTCTTTATGTTTTTGACTCACCGTCATAAACCACAAGGATGAATGGAATGATTGGATACGTAACCTTGGGCACCCATGATCTGCCTCGCGCTGCCGCGTTTTACGATGCACTGTTGGCGGAGTTGGGCGGCAAACGCTTTCTGGACACCGAGCAGTATATTGCGTGGATGGCAGGCGAAGATCAGGCTGGGCTAGGTTTGACCTACCCTCAAAATGGTGAGCCTGCGAGTGTGGGCAATGGCACCATGGTCGCGTTAGCGGCGGATTCCCCGGCGAAGGTCGATGCGGTTTACCGCAAAGCCATCGAGTTGGGCGCGCAATGTGAAGGCCCTGCGGGGCCGCGGGAGTCGGGGTTCTACGCCGGCTATTTTCGCGATCTGGACGGCAACAAGCTCAACGTCTTCTATATGAGCGCTGCGCAGTAGCTTACTTCAAGCGGAACGAGGCGTTAGGCATTCACACGGCGGGTTGAAACCGTATGAATGCCTGTGGCTGTTTTGGCTTTACTTGTCTCTGTCTCATTGCTTTTTAATGATCTCCACTCGGCGGTTTTGGCTGCGGCCCGCCTCGGTGTTATTGGGCGCGATAGGTTGGGACATTCCCTTTGAGTCCGACGTTAACCTTTCGGCGTTGATCCCCTGCTGGACTAAGTGGTCGTTAACGGAATGGGAGCGTCGCAGCCCTAACGCTTGGTTGTATTCGGGGCTGCCAATGGCGTCGGTGTGGCCCGTCAACTGTAAAGAGGATGACTGAGCGTGTTCTCGCTCTGCGACCCGATTGAGGATCGTGATAGAGCTTCGCGTTAATTGTGAGCGGTCAAAATCGAAATAGACGCGTGCGTGAACCGCATCATCCATCTCACCATATTCTCTGCAATCGTCTCTGCTCACTGCCATTCTGGCGTGTGCACTGGCAAGGGCTTGTGTCGGTTGATAGGAAGTGGTCGTTTCAATTTGCATGAATTGACCCTGATGCGGCAACACATCGCTACCGGTATTGATACGGACAACGTATTCATGTCCCCCACCGTCTGCCTGGCCGCAATACTGTATGTGATTGGCTTGTGCCAAGCAAAGTCCAGGAATAAGAGATAAAACACAGATGGACAGTGTTTTCATTGGATTTCTCCTGCTAAATGTATGGTTAGGTACTTGGGCTAAGTCGGCCGATCTCTTCGGTGATCAGCTCAAGGATGGTATTTAAAATCTCGTCTCTATTATTGGCCTTATAAACATTGTCTTCACCGACACAAGCGCGAAGCCCGGGGTTGGTTGAGTCGACTTTATAGTCAAAGCCGATTAGGGCGATCTTGGCTTCTATCTCTTTTTGTGGGTCGCTTAAAGCGCCTCGGATCTCGTCGCATAATCCAGCGTCATTGAGGCGTGTCATGGTCGTCGGATAATTATCTTGTCCGTCGGATAGGATGATCAACAAGCGTTGATCGTTGGCTTTGTTTGCATCTACCCGTTCTTTAAATAGTCGCGCGGCGCGGATCAGTCCTTGGTAGGACGAAGTGCCATACCAAGGGTCAAAGGTGCGTATGGTGCCTTCGACCTGTTTAAAGTTATCGGTAAATGGTATGTCCCAAAATTTCGACTTGAGGTACAGGTTTTGGTAGTTCGTTTTTGAGCTGGAACTGCTAATACTTTCGTAATTGAGCCGGCAACCACCAGCCGTATCTTTGAAGTCATCTTTCCCTAACTCTATTTGGCGGAAGTAGTTTGGTTCGTCCCAGTTATTGGCGGTCTTAGTCGCATTGCTTATAGTGATGGTTGAACTTCCATTCGGGACGACATAGCTCATATAGCATCGGCGCATCTCTTCATCGTTTCCGCTCTTTCCATCTTTAGGGTAACTAAAGGTCTCTTCTGCCGGGCTGGTATAACGATTATATGGAATAAAGGCCACATGGTTGGTGTCATCGGCTTCGAGGTCATTGTATTTTTGCAGTTCGGCCATGACCTCACTGACCACATCAAACAGGTCCTGATATTTCTCTTTAGAGCCACCTGTCCACTCATCCTGCATAGAGCCGGAGAAGTCGGCAATAAAAGCGACATCAATGGCTCGGTTTTGGTATTTGTTGACAAAGGAGCGACCGGCGACGCTGTAGGTTTCTGGTAGAGTCTGTAATCCACCGATAAACCAAGGTTGATGCTGGGTTTGGGCGATTACCTGATACTGAAAATAGCGATGTCCGCCTTGTTGTAAGTTGGCAAGGCATTCAGGGATCTGATCGCAGTGCTTTTTGATAATGTTTGTCGATTCTATTTTGACGATGTCACGCATGTACTCCAGTAGATATTCATTGACCAGAGTTTCAGCCAGTTCAAGATCGGTGCTGTCATCAACATCGACGGTTCTCGCTGAGACCGCAAGGCTTGCGGCTTCTGTGGCATCTAAGAGGCGTGCCTTATCTTGCAATGCCTTTACGCCGTCGATCCCAAGCACAAACATCCCAAACAAGGCGGGAATTAAGATAGCAAAGAGAATGGTAGCGGTCCCTTTCTGCCTGGCATAACGAGTCATAGTTATCTCCCAACGATCACGGCAGTGGATGCCACATATCGATATTGGTCAGAGCCGGTCAGATCGCCAAACCAACTTCCGGTTTCATAGCAGAGTGTGACTCGATACAAGCGAGCATTACGGCCCCAGCTGGTAACAACGCCCAGTTGTTGTTGGCGCTGGTCGAGTGATTGAGATGGAAGGCAGGTGGCAACCGCTGTTTGTCCTGCAACCGTGCCTGGAACGTAAAAACGGACTGGCAATGGTGTTGTGCCGTTATAAAGCTGCTCTTCAACGTAGGCGCTCAAGCGCTGCTCGTCGAAGCTTGCTGTGGTTCTGCGCAGCGAGTGCTTAATCAGTTGGTGGACCTTGTCCACGTCCTCTTGATTTAGCTCATCTACGCTGTCGTAGAGCTGGGTTCGTTCTTTGAGCAAACCGACAGCGGAAAAGGAGAGCCGGTCCAACTTCCCCCTCATCGACAACTTGCTGACGATGTCACCGGTGAACGCCAGCATCAGTGAGAACACCACCGCAATAATGGCGAATTCAACCGTAAAGGAGCCTTGGAGCTTACGTTTACTGATTGGCGAACTGGAATTGATCTCTTTCATATTCTTGTACCACGATGACTTCTCGGGTGATTGGAATGCCTTGAGTCGTAAAGTAGCTAAACAGGCTATTGAAGTCGTAGGAAAGGCTGTAGATAGCGATGGCACCGTTGTTGACTTGGCCGCAGGTGGCCAGTGTTTCGTCCTCAAGTGGCAGGCACTCCTCGGCAATAGCATCATCAAACAGCTCGATAAGATCGGCATAATGGCGAACTGACAGGCGAAACTTGTTTTTATCAACGAGTGAATACCAGATCGCATTGCTGTCATTGAGTTGATCTAAAAAATGATCGCCATACCCACTATTGAGCCGCTTAGATGAGCGCGACACCTCAGCGATAGCCAGATCGGACAGCCCATTGACATAGGACAAGTAGCTCATCTCCACCCACGCCATGATCAATAGCCAAAAGGCAAAAAAGCCCATGGCAAACTCAACCGTGATTGAACCTCGATGATGGGTTTTCATGGCGCTACCGATTCTCTATTGCTGAACAGACGGTTTATTTCATGGCGGATCTGACTTTGGTCAACGTACTTGAACTGCTCGTTAGCTAGCTCAGTAAAGGGGTGGTCGACATTGGTCATCGCGAGCGCAACCAATAGATTGGTCTTTACCTTTTTATTGGCTAGGCCATTGTCATAGATTGGCATCAGTCTTTTTACCGCGTCATCAAAGCGGGACTCAAGAATGTCTAACATCGCCAAGTTATTTATAATGGTTATATCGCTAAAGTGTAATGAGCGAGCTTGGTTGAGTTGACGTCGAGCATCCACGTAGTCGCCCTGATAGGCTAACACCACACCGAAAAGGTTGTATGCTTGTGCATTTTTAGGAAAGGCTTTGAGTTCCTTCTGGAGATGCAGCTCAGCCTTTTGCAATTGATGATTGTGGAAAAAGGCTTGTGCTTTGGTAAAGTTCAGGTTGATCGGTTTTGAATCATCGGGTAACGCTTCCATATGAAATAGCGCTGAGTCGATGTCGCCAGCGTGCACGTAGCTGTCTACGAGCTTAATGCGCAGATGAAGATTTTCGCCGTTCTCAAGTTGATACTTATACAACTCTATGAGCGAGTGGTAGTCGCTATTTTTGATATACACCTCTTCACTGGCGATAAACTCAGGGGTGACCTTGTTCAAGTTAGCGACCGGTGTTGTTGAACTGCAGGCGGCCAAGAATAGAAACGATGTGAATAGATAAAGCCATTTCATGATAACATCCTCATTACGCCAGGGGCGGCCACTAATATCACGACGGGCATCATGACAAACAGGATCAAAGGGATAGACATCTTGGCGCCTAACTTTCCTATTCTTTCTTCCAGAATCAACATCTGCTCTTGTCGGATGTCCTCGGCTAGGGTCACTAATATGGTGTAGATACTGGCACCATACTTAAGGCTCTGTTTTAACGTCATGACGAAGGAGCGAAACTCGGGTGTTGGTACAAATTCATAAAGATCGTCTAAGGCGAGCTCCATTCCTACGATTTTTGCTTTGTCATTGAGCCGACTAAGCAAATAGCTGAGATCTTTGTCAAATAGGCTTAGCTCTTGAGATAAATACCGAACAGAGGACTCGATGGTCATACCACTTTGAACACAGATAGCGATGAGATCAGTAGTGTAGGGCAGAAGTCCAGAGAGCTTCTTTTTTAACGCATTTCTTTTTGCATTCAAGTAAAAGTCTGGACCGACAATGGTTAGGCTCAACCAAACTGCAATGGCCATTACGTTGGTGGGCAGCTCTGCTTCTTTGCCGTAGTAGAGATAGTAGCCCAATACCCCAAGGAGAAAGAGCCCATACTTGATGGGAGCAAAGTATTTTGACAAGCGGGTGTCATAGAGTCCGGCCGCTATCCATTTGTCTTTCATCTCCTGTTCATCGGTCATCAGCACATTTTCAGCGGTTTTTGTCACCAGTGTGACGGAACGCTGTAATGGAGACTGGTCTGATCGTGTTATATCAATGCCCGCGCGGCTCAACTGTTGGTTACGACGTAGTAGGTTAACCGTCATTACCATCATTAAGATCACGCCGGTAAAAAGCAGACACAACATTAACGTCAGTTGAGCTCGTGGGGAAAGTTGACTCAACGTCGTCATGGCAACATCAATCATGATCACTTCACTCCCTTCATTAGCAATGTGATGATGCCAAGGCCAATCGCTTCACTGATAAGCACGTAATAGAGGATCGGCCGTCCAGCCTCACTGAACATGACAAACTCGTAGTTCTCGGGACTGATGTACTGCATCATGATGAGAAACAGAAACGGGATGGCCGCGACGATCTTGGCCGAGCCGCGCGCTTCAGATGTGAGCGCCAGCTTTTTCTTTTCTATCGTTCGCGCATTAAACATGAGGCGGTTTAGGCGAGAGATGATCTCTTTGAGTTGACCGCCCTGATTCATGTTGGCTCTGAGCGTGATAACAAAGAAGTAAAAGTTGTTATAGGGGAAGCGTTGACACGATTTTCTAAAGACCTCATCCGGGTTTTCACCGATCTGCAGTCGCTGACTCATCCTTTTAAACTCGCTACCTACCGGGCCTGTCATGGTGTCGCCGACATAGCGGATGGCATGCACCAAACTTTCGCCGGACGATACGGCACTGGCGAGCATATTTAGTGCATCAGGGAACGCTTGATTGAAGGTATTAAACTCACGCTTTTTAAGCCAAAGCGTGATACAACCAAGACCAGCAATAATCACTATCATCGCGACAAGGAGCGGATCGCCTCGGACAAAACGGCGGTTGAATTCGATGGAAACCAGTCCAAGGGCAAGGACCGTCACTAGGATCTTAAGCCATGCCAGCTTGCCGATGTGTTGATAGAGGTTGTTGATGGCATCCAGCTGCTGCTGCCACCAGTTGCGATGGTAGAGTGCCGCAAAATTGACACCGAGTTCATCCTCCTGCATATGGTGAAGCAGCTCGGTTTTGGCTCTTTCAAGATAGGGGTGTTTGACTTTCGAGTCGCGCCACGCAAGCACTAACAACACGAGGCTGAGGGCCAGCAGCGACAAGTAGAAGATCATACCGCCTCCATTTGTGGTCGCATCGCGTTGGTAAGCTCTGCGTGTAAACCGAAAAAGGCAGATTTCTCAAGCAAGACTGAGCGCTTCATTAGGCCGTGGGTGACAAAATCTCCGGCGATCATGCTTTGTGGGCTGGCGCTGTGGTTCGGGACAAATCGATAGATCTCCTCCAATACAACGCTGTCACCCTCCAGCCCTATCACCTCGCTAATGTTCATTATCTTGCGCGACCCATCGTGCAGGCGGCTGACCTGGACGATCAGATCGATGGCGCTGACGATGGTGCGACGGATAGCATCGAGAGGCAGATTGTTGGTGGCCATCATTACCATGGATTCGACCCGCGCAATGGCGTCGCGGGGAGAGTTGGCGTGCAGTGTTGACATCGAGCCATCGTGCCCGGTGTTCATCGCTTGGAGCATCTCAAACGCCTCACCGCCCCGACACTCACCAACGATGATCCTATCTGGGCGCATCCGTAGAGCATTGATCACCAGATCGCGTTGATTGACGGCGCCGGTGTTTTCGACACTGGGTGCGCGGGTTTCGAGTCGGACGACATGGGGCTGTTGTAGCTGCAGCTCTGCTGCATCTTCGATGGTGACGATGCGCTCTCTATCCGAGATATAGCCAGAGAGCGCGTTTAATAGCGTGGTTTTCCCTGAGCCTGTCCCGCCGGAGATCAAGATATTGAGTCGGCAGCGTGCGGCGATGGAGAGCAATTTGGCCATCTCAGGTGTCATTGAGCCAAATTCGCAATATTTGTCGAGGCCAAAGCGGCCTTTTTTGAACTTACGGATGGAGATCACCGTGCCATCGATGGCAAGGGGAGGAATAATGATGTTTACGCGGCTACCGTCGACAAGGCGGGCATCGCACATCGCCTGTGAGTCGTCGATCCGGCGGCCAACCTGGCCGGCGATCCGTTTGGCTATCGTCAGCAACTGCTTTTCGTCGACAAACTCTACCGGCGTTTTTTCAACCATGCCTTTGCGTTCGATAAAGACACTTTGATGGCCGTTGATCATGACGTCGGAAACTGAGTCATCGTCCATTAGATCTTGCAGCGGACCGAGCCCTAACAGCTCGTCCAACAGACTTTTGACATAGTCCTGTCGAACAGCCAGAGGAACGGACCAGTCTTCTCTTTGTAAGATAAGCTCAACCGCTTTATCCAGCTGTTTGGATAGCTGTTCCCGCGACAGCTTTTCGATGGCTTCAGCTTCAAGAGCCTGAAAGATATGCTCCCTGACGACGGTAAATATGTGCTTAGCGTTGACCATGGTTTATCTCCCTTTGAGGCCGAATATTCCACGACGATGCGATTGACAAGATCTACCCAGAATATGGTTTGCGAGCTTCTGAACCGCCTGGCCAAACCCGGATTGGAATAGCTTGTTATCATCCTGGGCGAGGACCAGTTGATTGATGTTCTTGGTATAGGGGATCACCACATCAATCTCATGTTTTAGATACTCCTTGATCTCAGCTTGCGTTACCGTTGCCAATTTAGGCGGGAAGATATAATTGAGCACGATGGTGATCTTGGCGGAATTAATCGATTTATTGAGGAACTGCTGCAATCGACCGGCATCGCGCAGTGCCGATACCGTGGGGGACAGGATAATGACGAGCTTATCCGCACTGTCGGTAAGATGGTTACTGTGATATCCCACGGACAGAGGGAAGTCCTCGACCACGAAGTTAAATTCCGTTGTCAGTTCTTTGATCACAGCACTGGTGTAATCGGTCATTTCGCCCAAGCGCTTTTCCTCGGAGGCGAGCGACAGCACGGAAAGTGAGCTATTGGAGCGCTTTAGTAGTCCGTGTGCCGCGGATGAATCGAGTCCAGTTCCGACCGTTGACAGGGAGAGGTTTCGCTTTTGAAAATCGGTCATCCCCATCATGATGTCGAAGTTGCCGCCCCAGTAGTTATGGTCGACCATGACGCAGCTGGATCGACCGCGATGGGACAATATCTTGCTGAGCTCAGTGGTGATCGCGGTGGTGCCGACCCCACCTTTGGCGCCGATCAATCGGATCCGTTTGGCTTTTCGAACCGGTAAACCGATTTTTTTGTCGGTACCTTCGTCGAAAGTCGATTGCAGGTAGCCCAGAAAGTCATCGCGGGGGATGGGCCAAAGGACGTAATACAGGCCCATCTCGCGCAGCTCACGGATAAGGGTGATGCTATTTTCACAGCCCAAGACAATGACTCGGGTATTGACAGGTAGAATGCTACTGAGCTCTGCAGCTTCGGTGGCGACATCCTTCTCTTGCGTCAAATCCAGGATAACGAGTTGCAAGTCTTCGCTTTTTTTCATTTTTATAATGTTGTTGGTTTGCAGCGACTCAGAGATAGAGAGCGTTAAACCGTCAAAACGAAAGGCCTCTTCGACGAACTCTAGGCATGCCTGGGATTGGTAAAATAGAGCACCCGTCAAGGCACTCTCGCTCTTGGCTTGCGTTTCGGTGTTGATGGATTCGGCGAGGTTAAACATGATGTCTCCAACCTATTTCTCTGATACTGCTTTTTCTGGGCTTGTCATCGATTTCCAGCGCAGGCCTTCGGTAAAGCAGCCGACATTCGCTTGCCAGTTTAATTTTCCGACGGTGGTTGGCTGACAGATCGGTGAGATGACGATATAGGCCGAGGTGCTTATCTGGAGATCGGCGTTGTTCTCAAGTGGCTCCAGCCGTTGGCTAAGGTGGATCTGATCTCGAGACAGCCCGCGTTGATTGAGCTTGTCGGCATAGCGCTTGGCGAGCGTCTTTCCGGTGACGGAGTGCCAGCGCAGCGATATCGAGTGAGAAGCGATGATCGGCCAATGGTGATCGGTAAAGGTGTCCAACACTTGCTCCGCTTGCTCTGGATCGGCTATCAGCAGGTTGAGTTCATAGTCTGCTGGCAGCAGGCTGATATCCGGGCCGCTATTTAGGCTGACACCGCATCCAGCGAGCACAATGAGGGCTGGGAGCCAAGTAACTAGGAGCCGTTTCATAATTTGAAGCCTCCGTCCGAGAGAATGGCCTCAACCCAAGGCTGGGGACGCTGCTTGGCCTTGACGCCAAAGAAGCGATGCAGTGTTGAGGAGCGCTGAATGTAGGGCAGTTGAACCTGGGTGGCGGCAACCGGTTGGATCAGGTTGACGGTGGCGACGATCACCAGCTCGGTTTTGCTGCGCTCGGTTAAGGTGTGGCGGAATAGGGCGCCCAGCACAGGGATATCGCCGATAAAGGGGATACGACGAAGCAGCTCCTTATCCTCTGAGTTGATAAGACCCGCGAGCATAAAGCTTTGGCCGTCGGCCAGCTCGATGGTGGTTCGAGCTCGACGGGTTTTTAACGCAGGCAAGCTGTAAAGCTCGTTGGAATATTGGGTATCTAACGCACTGACTTCAGGCATCAAGGCCAGCATGATTTTGTCGTCGCGCATCACCTTGGCAGACACGTCCAGTTTGACCCCGAACTCCTTGTATTCCACATTAGTGCCGCCATCGACGATGGTGACGATAGGCAACTCGCCCCCCACCAGAAAGCTGGCGGTTTCATTGCTGATCACCGAGAGGTTTGGCTCGGCAAGAATTTGCCCGACCGTGTCGTCTCCAATCGCCGTGATGATGGAGACGATGTCGCTGGCGCTGAAGCTAGTGAGCTGATCGATAAATACGCCGGGGTTGCCGTCGGAGCCGAGTTGGATCCCGAAGCTCTCCATAAAGGAGTGAGAGACTTCAGCGATGGTCAGTTTAACGTTGACCTGGCGGGTCATGGCGACCTCGATCTGATTGACGAGGCCCGGGTAACTGCGCTTGGTCAAGAACGGTAATGGGTAGCTGTTAGAGTTTGAGGAGCCTTGGCTACCATCGGGTTGCCACTCGAACTTGGTTTCCGCTGGGGATTTGGCCAAGAGCTCGCCCACTAACTGATGGATCTCATCTTTGTCTTTTTCGGTGGCCACTTTGCCACTGAGCACCGTTTGTTCGCCAAGGTTGAAGACGGTGACATTGGCGTCGGGATAACGCAGCTGGATCTGCTGTTGGATGGAAACCAGGCTTTTGTTGACCTCGAGATGCCGCGACAGCAGTGTCTCGCCATTTTCGTCGTAAACGATAAGCGCACTGGCGCCGGATCGTTTGCCGAAGATCACCACATGGTTGGCGTCGACCACCTGATAGTCCGCTATTTGGGTGTCGGAAATAAACACCGTCCCGACGTTACTGGAGAAGGAGAGGGGGTGGGCCCCGCCTTCGCTTAAATTGAGTATCTGCATGGCGTGACCGATCGGTGCTCCGATCAAGATCAACAGCAGGCTGATGGTCCTTAGCGCTTTCATACTCGCTCCGTGAAGACTGACAAACTGGATCCGTGGTTTACTTGATCACCGTGGTTTCGGCCCGAAGTTCGGTGATGGCCCGGAAGTTGGGTAGTACGTCACCTGAGTTGGCTAACATCTCCTCAGCCCCTTTCTGACCGACGGACTTGTGCACCTCTATCGACGCCAACTGCCGTGCGATACTCATGGTGGCCACCTGGCGACGAGTCAATTCGAGGATAAGGCTGACTTTTGGTGGTTTCTTATTGCTGCCTTCTTGCTCTATCACCTGCAGCACCGGTACCTCGATAAGGACCGGACGCAGCTCTAGCGATTTGTCGCTGTTGCCCACCTCGCGATCTCGCGCTAGATTGTTTTGCGTGGAAGACATAGCAACAATGTCGACGACGCTGCCGTGACGGATGATCCCGCCGATGATCGCGCTGGCCGACACCTCGATTGGGAAGGGCACATAGCCATCGCGCAGCGTCAGCTCGACGTAGCCATCTTCATGGGGGGCGACAAAGTCACTTTGGATCACGTAGCGGCCCTGTGCGATGTCATGCTGTGCCACCATATCCGGCCAGATCTCCAGCGCGACATCGCCATCAAAGCCTGCCTCGAAGGCATCCGCTTGGTTGATGGACTTGATGGCCAAGTGATCGCGCTTTGCGATCTCACCCTGCTGAAGCGGGCGCTTGGCATACCAGACTCGGTATGTGACCGTCGGTTCGGTGGGGACGCGTTCGACCTCATTATTGAGGGCCGTCTGCTGGGGTTGCAGCAGGCCGGACAGGCCATAGGCACTCATACCGACCAGGATCAGCGATACGAGGATGAGCAGTTTGGATCTCATGGCGGTAACTCCTTAGCCAGAAGCAAGCAGACCGAACGTTCCTGCCAGGCAGATAGGGACGGCATAGGGCACGGTGTAGGCCCGAGGCCGTTGCTGAATCATGCAGGCAAGCCAACACAACCCAGCGACGATACCGCCCGCCCAGACCATCAGCAGCAGGGTCAGGGTGAAGTAGGGCGCGGCGATAAATAGGGCGATGACGGTCAGCAGTTTGACATCGCCCCCGCCGATAACTCGATAGCGAAACAGCAGCAGCCCAAGCAGTAAGCATCCCATCGCTTGGAGGCAAGCCTGCCCAGTGGGCAGGCCAAACACCATTAGCAGCACCAGCAGCAGGAGCAGGACGCTGCGATTGGGAATAGTTCTTGCGACAACGTCGGTCATCGCAATCACGAGTAGTAACGCTAAGTAGGCATACATAATGCTAAAGAACTATGCGGCTTAAGGGTTTGCATTAGTGATGTTGGTTGTTATGGTTGCTATTGCACCTGTTAAGGCTGATTTTAAACCAGCTGCATCAGTAACAAACACCGCTAGTACCATCGCAGACATGGCGACGGCCAAAATGGCGTATTCCACTGCAGTTACACCGCGCTCGTCTTTGAGCATGGCGCGGAAGTCATTAATCCAGAGCTGGGTGTGAACGGTGGCTTTGGTTAACATGTTCATCATCATTTCCTTTTGTTGGCTAAAACATGGGGGTTGCAGTCAAAGAGTGACCATTCGGATATATACGCTAGACTGCGAACCGTCGTTCTCTTTGTCGTAGTTATATTGGCCCAGTATCGGTTTGGTTTCAGTATCAAGTCTGCATCAGTTGTTTGTTGCTGGTTTGTGGTCTTTGAGTGAGCCCTTTGTTTTTGATTAAGTAATTCATGCGTTTACAGGTCAGACCTGTTGTTTTGTGGTTTCGTGTGTCTCGCTGATATTAAATTGATACTGACTTGATACGCGAATTAGTTGGTGTGGCCCGATAAGGGAAAGGTATTTTTGTTGCTATCGCATCACCTCTAATTTTGTTTGCTGGAGCTGCTCTATGACCTTGTCGATTAATATAGTTGACCAACACTCAAGCGCTTTGGTGTCAATGGGGGTTAAAAAGAGCAATCCAAGTCAATTAACCATCGTTTATCAGACCTGCGAGCAATATACCGTACAGGGTGAACGGTATAATAATTATATGGTGGTTATCACGGAAGGTCTGTCGAATCCGGTCGGTAAAGCACCCTTGCTTATTTTTAGCGGGTTGGCCGCGAGCCGAACCCCGAAGCAGCTTGTGCTTGATACTCAGTTAGACTTGCTCAATAACAACTATACGGTGGCGCTGGCGCTGGGTGATGAGATCCCAAAGACGATCTGCTCTTATTCCCAGCTTACCAAGGGACAAACCGGTGCGTCATTTGTCAACAAGGTTGCATTAGAGGCGATTGAGACGACAGGTAACGAATTGACGGTTTGCGTGCGATATCAATGTCTCGATGGGGTTGAGCCGGCTGAGAATGGTGATAGCATCGTGGTGTTTGATATCACCGGCTGTGCACAAGCGATAGGTAGCGAAAGACTTAATACGGAACGCCGCTCTGGGGTTATTCCTGTGACTCTGAAAGGCGTGCAAGCGGGTGCGCTGATGAGCGTTGGTTATTATTTGGGTAATGAGTATGGCGCTTGTGCTTCCCGTCAGAGATTTCGGCTTCAGGAGTCGAAGGCTTAACATTCATGACTAACGTGTTGAATGTTATTGAGCTAAGGATATCGCCAACAGTCCTATTTAATCGACGAGCGCCTCTATGCCGTGGTGTGTTTCAATAAGCCGGCGCTGTCTGGGTGAGCAGTATGGGTGACTGAGTGCGTCGTCGAGGTAGCGGCGATCGTTGGTGCAGATGGACTTTAGCGCGAGCAGTTCAGAAATATAACAGTTGGACTGGTTTTGAAGTGATGCAAGCGCTGCGTCATCGATCAGCTCGAGAGCAGTATCATACTGACGTTCGGCGATGAGTAGTTCACCGAGGATAACCGCGTAGAGACTGAAGCAGAGTGTACCGCCGGCGTTGGTCATCCAATTTTCGTACGCAGCCACAACCTGGCCGATTTGATTGCTGTCACCCGAGATCTGATATTCTGCCCAACCTTGGATCATCGTTGCGAGACCTTGATAGTAGGCGAAGGTATTCTCGCTACTGAGGGAGAAAAGCCGTTGTGCATGATATTTTGCTTGGCTAGGGGCGCGCATATGTAAGTGAAACAGTGCTGCGGTTTGGTAGGCGATGGCCTGGCTAAAGAGGTTTGATGTCTGCGCTGCGATATCGAGCAATTCTGCCAGTGCATCCGCACTGTCTGATTCATCCAGCATCAGTTTTGCCATCACGATGATGTAGTAGGGCAGTACTCTGGGATCTTGCCCTTCGACAGACAGGATCTCGTCTAGCTCAAAGGGGTTAAAGTAGCTCAGTGCTCGTTTGGCATTGTCCACTGCGTTTTGGTGCTCCCCTCGCCAAAGGCTGGTGTTGCTCAGTGCTGTCAAAGACAACATTTTATAATAGTTGTTTTTTCCCATTTTGGTGAGTTCATCAGATTTTACGGCATAGTATTGCGCCATTTTTAAGTTTCCGTTTGAAAAATAAAATGACCACAATCCAAACAAGCTTTCCATCTTTCGCGTGGTTGTTGACAGGAGTTCACATTTATCGAGAGTTGATAGATAGATCTCCTCTAATTTGTAATGGCCCCAGCCGTGCTGTTGTTTATATAGGTTGGCTTGAAGCAAGAGCAGATCTATTTCGATACTTTCACTTATCGGTTGCTCGCAAGTCCTGGCCTGAATTGGGCTCGCGTCGGCCTTGTTCAGGTAACGGAGCCCTTCTGTGATCGCGTGCTCCGCTGCTATATACTCTGCGGACTCTAGGTTTAGGTAGGCGATCTTACGGCAACACCACGCGACGTTCGCGAATAGCATGGCACTTTTGTAATGCTGGTTTGCGCTTTCAAGCAGAGCAAGCGTTATATTGTCTTCGTTCGAGGTGAGTATCTCCGCGATACGTTGATGTATATGCTGGCGTTGCTCCGGTTCGATTAAATCTAATATGATGGCCCGCGTGATGCGGTTTATTAGGGTTACCTTGTGAAAATCACTGTATGTAACAAGCCCACATTCAATGATTTGGTTGATACAATTACCAGCTCCTAGAATACCATTGGCTTGAGAGATGGTTAATTCATTGTCATAGATGGCTAAGATATGGATAAGTTGCTTTTGAGCCGAAGAGAGCAGTTCCATTCTGCTCTGAATTTCCATGCGTAAAGCGTCTTCGATGTTGTCTGTCTCGCGTAGTAGTAAAATCCGTAAGAAGGTCGGAATGCAAGATGAACTCACGATGATTTGTTCGGCTTGCGCTCGCTCTAAATTAAGACGATCTTGTAGTTGTTTGCAGCACTCTTGCTGATCAAGTTGTGTTAACTCGAACTGGTGATCAATTTGCAGTCGGTCATTGACCTTTGTCAATGTAGCGGTGTTGGTAGAGACGAGTATCGATAAGTTACACTGCGCGTCGGGCGAGCGGATCTTATTGATCCTATCTATGACGCGATCAGAAGCTAGGTCGATATTATCTATGATAATGAGCACTTTAAAGGCCTTGGCTTTCTGATCGGACAAAGGTAATAGAAGTTCAGTTATCGACCACCAGTCCAGTTCACCCCTCGCGAGATCCGCGTAAACAACGTGGACATCATTGCTGTGGAAGTGGCGACCGATCTCTTCAAGAAATCTTGTTTTACCTATGCCTTTTATGCCATGAACGCACGCCAATGTTCGTTTGTTATGCGACAGCGAACCTGCAATGATGGAGGTTAACTGATTCAATTCCCCACTACGTCCGAGAAGACCGATGCGCGAACCTTGATACAGGTTGAGCTCATGGTCCAATGACCATAGTGCGCATTGACTTATTGTTTCGATGTGATTGAAATAAAAGTGCTGCTGAAATGCGACTTTTACCTCCTCGGTAACAATCAGGCGATTGTTTGGTATGCGATTGAATAATGTCAGGTGATACGCTGCCTTTTCGGTGACCTGGCTGAGCGCATGCTGATCCGTTTCACAATAGAGTGCAGATACGCACAGTGAAAAAGGTTTGATTATCGAAGCGGCCTTGCGAGCGTTGTTCCAGATATAGACCAGTTGATTGAGTACCTGTTCTTTGGGCATGGCATCGGCCGATGGCAATGGGACAAGTTGCAGTTTGGCTGAGTGATGGCCGATAGCCGGCAGTGTGGTTAACCGGGATATGTCTTTACTGAGCTGTGCCATCAACTCGTCGCTGGAGGTGTGAATGGCGATCAAAAGGTAGAGTTTTGACTTCTGTTTTCTTGGCGTCTTTTCAACCGTTGCGCTGGCTTTGTTTGTCAGTAAATCAGCAACATCAATATTGAAGAAGTTGGCAAGGTTGTGGGCGGTTCTATTGCTAACTGGGCGATCGGTTTCGGCACGTTTAATGGTCGCAATAGAGACGCGGATCAAGCGTTGCTCGCAGGCATCGGCAAGCCCCTCTTGACTCAGCCCCATGTTACTTCGTAGCTGTTTCAATCTTGAGCTGTTGATGACTAACCTTGTCGCGCCATTCATGTGTCGGCCTCCATGGTTGACCTTTGATGCGTGCACTTCTAGCTCTAATCGTTTAGTAACCTAGGCTCTATCGATGGTTGGCTGTGTTAGCACCTGAGTAAAGAGTCTTAGTCAGTGAGCGGTTTGCAGTGCTTCCGGTTTCAATTCGTCCCTTTCATCTTGCACACATACACAATGGCAATGTCGCAACCAAAAAAAGGTGACGAGCGTCAATGTTTTGGCGGGATGAGCGTGAGAACACTGCCGATTTGAGTGAATTATGGTCACGGCATTCAATGGTTTGCTTTTGAAACTGAACCCATCTTGCGATGAACTCTCGCTGTCTGTCTCGATTAGGTTGTCGTCGTCTCGATAGTTGTTGGCTTACAAAGGATTGGCTAGGTTTGTTTTTATCGCGCACCGGAATTCTGCCGTGAGTCAAAAGGCAGAGGGGTGTGTAGAAACCGTACGAGGAGATAGGGTGTGGGATCGTGTTAAACGAAGCGGATTGGAGCGATAACAGCAGCTTTGAGCTTGGCTGGTCGAATGGATTTTAACTGCGTTAAACGCGTCCTTTCTATGAGACGATGCACGTATCAGCGATGATGACTAACGAGTCGATGGTTCAGGCTTGACATTGATGGAGAGGCTAATGGATAAGCAGCGAGTGCAATCGCAACAGATAGAGCGGTCGCGGGCGAGGGCAGTCGAGTTCTATGGCCGTTATGGTGAGACCTTGGAGCAGATCCGCGCCTTGTTGGCTATTCGTCTGTCTCAGCTGGCGTTAGCCTACACCAGTAAGCATCGCTTGCCGCCGGAGGCGGTCGAGGTTTCGACTCGGGTTAAGTCTCTGCCCAGTTTTCTTGCCAAGCTGGAGCGCAAGGGCTGGCCGGAGTTTACTCAGCCGACATCGGTGATCCAGGATCTGATCGGCGCCCGTTTGGTGTGCTGGTTTGTGGATGACTGCAGCGGGGTATTAGCGTTTGTCTCGCGTTCGCATCAGTTGCGGTTTGAGGCGGAGATCGAGGACTACATCGATCAGCCCAAGGCGTCGGGCTATCGCGCGATCCATCTGCTGGCCCATGTGGGTTACGACAAGGTACATGGGGAGCCGCCGCATACCGAGATCTGCGCGGCGGAGATGTTGTGTGAGATCCAGATCCGCTCCAAGATGCAGGATGCGTGGGGGGACATCACCCATGAGTTTCATTATAAGGCGAAGGATCAAGGCGTGGACTCCATGGCCTATGAGCAGGTTTTGGCTCAGATAGCCGCCCGCCTGGCGCAAGAGGATCGCACCTTGATGCAGTTACGCGACGCTTATCAGCGTTTGTTACCCTCCCCGAGTAAGCCGTAACTGGGCTCAGTCACGGGCTTGCTGGTCGTAAAGCGCATGCGGGTGACGATGCCCCAGTAGCGATCCCGGTACGGGTCTTCCCTAAAATCACTCTGCGAATAGCTGCTGATGGCGCGGCGCCAGAAGTGTACGGCGTGCTCGGCGCCGGCGATCTGCTTGCTCAGCCACTCGCCTCGGCGTTGATCAAACAGGGCATGGGCAAACGCTCTGCCTAGGGCACCGCGTCGAGCAGAAGGGATAATGTAGAAGTCACACACTTCGCTGTGGTGATCTTGGCGATCCACCGCGGCCATGCCGATGGGCACGCCATCCTGCAGCCAAAGGTAGCCACGGACACGGCCGCCAAGCTCGGTATCTTTTGATAACCGGCCTAGCTTGTCTGGCATTCGTCCGGTGAGTGATGAAAATTCCGCTTCATAAGCCTGTGACAGATTGTCGTAGACAGTGTGTTCTGCTTCGGAAACAAGCTGCAGTTGCAGAATGGGCATCTCGGCGCCTCCAGAGTACGCGGTCGCTTTACCGTAATTGGCTGTCTTTACTGCCGCGACGGTTATAGTGCGCGGCCAATTGCTGGCGCTGATCGAGTTGGGTTTGACAGGCAACACACAGACGCACTCCGGGTAGCGCGGCACACCGTGGCTCGGGGATCCGCTCGCCACATTCGTCGCACTCTGTTGCACTGGGCTGTTGGGCGTGTTGATTGCGCGTGCGGATCTGCTCGATGGCGTCATCGATGGTGGCGTCTATCTGCTCTTGCAAGGCGTCGTCTTTACTGAAGCCTCCAGCCATAGTGAACCTCTTAATCGGAAATGGGTGGCCCAGAGGGCCACCTCAGTGAATTGCCGTTACCAAAGCTTAAGCTGTGGTCGAACGATTCGCTGTAAGCCATTGAGTGCGAGCAGCATGGTGCCTTTCACCGGGCCGTGCAGGGCCAACATGTGGCGCCGATACAGCGAGGCATAGACAAACCGTGCCGGGCACCCTGCAACCGCTAAGCCGCCGCGCAGGAACGAGAACATGTTACCCACAGTGTGGAAACGAGACAGGTTCACGAACGAGCCCAGATCCTTATAGACGTATTCTTTTAAGGCGGCGTTGTCGTCCTTGATCAGGCGGATCAGGTTGTCGCCAACCAACAGGGCCATCTGGCGTGCCACCTGACCGCGGGGCGGCGTCCATTGACCGTCGGCCTGAGGTGTGGGTGCACAATCACCGAAGGCGAAGATCCGAGGATCACTGGTGGTTCTGCCGTTCGCTTCGATCACCAGTTGATTGCCACGGTGATTTTCCAGCCCAAGGGTGGTTAACACCTCCGGCGCTTTAACACCGGCGGCCCACAGCACCAGATCGGCTTGGATCACCTCGCCCTCGGCAGTGTGCAGACCCTGCTCAGTGACTTCGGTCACGCGGGTCTCGGTACGAACGTCGACGCCGATCTCAAGCAACTTGTCGTTGACGGCCTGTCGCAGTCCTCCTTTGTCGAGCGCAGGCATGACCGAATCGGAGGCTTCCACCAGCGTGATGTTGAGCAGATCGTCCGACAGGTCGTAGCCATAGCTGCGCAGGGTTTCGCTCATATGGTGCATCTCTGCCGCCATCTCGACACCGGTTGCGCCGGCCCCGACAATCGCCATATCAAAGCGATCTTTATCGGCTACGCCGTGGGCGTGTTGCAGAAACAGCTGTTGGATCCGTTCGCGCAGTTTCATGGCTTGGCTGGTGAGATCCAGAGAATAGGCATGCTCTTTTACGCCGGTAACACCAAAGTCGTTGGTCACGGCGCCGATTCCGATCACCAGATAGTCATACTCAAGTGCGCGCTCAGGCAGGATCTCGTTGCCTTGTTCGTTATACAGCGGGGCCAGTAACACTCGGCGATTGATGCGATCCAGCCCGGCCATGGCACCCTGTTCAAAACGGTAATAGTTATGACTGCCATGGACTCGGTAATCGACCGCATTCAGGCCTTCATCCAGGCTGCCGGTCGCTAACTCATGCAGCAAGGGTTTCCAGATATGATGGTCGCTGACGTCCACCAGGGTGATCTCGGCCTCACCTTTTCGGCCCAGCTTGCTGAGCTTTTTAAGCAGCTCCATGCCTCCGGCACCGCCGCCGACAACTACGATTTTGGTCATAATACGCTCCACGATTGAATAGGGTGAGTCAGCCAAGGACCTGTGGTTGTGGACGCTTGGGCGCCTTGATTCACGGTGCACGCCTCTTTAGGTTAGGCGCTTAGCTGAATGTTGCGAGTGGCCCTGTTGCTCAAGGGTCCCAAGCTTTGCTTAATGGCTGTGGCCACCGTGCAGGTTGATCAGCACCACGCCTGCTGCGATCTGGGCCATACTGAGCCAGGCGCTGGGCTCAAGATGTTGGCGATAGAGCAGAGTTGACATCAAGCTGACCAGCACGATGGCCAGTCCGGCCCACAGCGCGTGCACGATCCCGACGGGTAAGCCCTTCATTGCCTGACTGAGAAACAGAAAGGCACTGAGGTGACCGAGCAGAACCAAGATCGCCGGAACGGGACGGCTGAAACCATCGGTGGCCTTAAGCGCGACGTGGGAAAGTGCTTCGGCAATCACGCCCAATGTCAAAAACAACCAGCTCATTACAGTGTCCTTATGTGCGTTTGATGCGCCCATTATATTGATCTGTGAGGGAGTGATAATTGCCCTTGTGGGTAAATCATGTTTGCCAATTGGTAACAATGTTGGCAGATCTTGACTGATGGCTCCCTCGTTGCAACCGCTTCCCCCGATGAAGCCGGCATCGCGACTTGGGTTGGAAAGCGGTCTCGGCTCGACATTGCATCGACCGGCTCAGCGACACATTGGCTTGGCGCTGGCGGGTGTGTTTCACGCCGAGGTGGCGGCAGTCTCGACGCTGGCGATGCGCGCACCAACGCAGTGGAGCGATCTATGTCGTGGGTGAGTCGGACTGGTATCGGTTGGCCGTTGGTTGACGTCATGCAACGCACGCTTATGGCGTGCTCCGGATCGGCCAGACACTGTCACCTTCGACACTGTCACCTTCGACACTGCACCTTCGACAGTGTCACATCGCGTCACTATCACCTATGTTCAGCGCAACGTGTACGCTGGGCAGGGCAGGGAAGAGCGCATGGATCAGGTAACGGAGCAACGTTCGGCGAGTGACGCGCCGCGGCAGGCGGAGGTTGCACAAAAGCCGGAAGGGATCGAGCATCTGACGTTGCCCGGACAGCTGGCCGCGAGCCGCAGAGAGGTGCAGTCTTATCGCGGTGAGCCTTCGATGGTATCTTCGGTGTCGTGTGAGACAACGGGATTGGTGGCGATATTGGAGCAAGAGTGTCAGGCGATGGCCCGGTTTGTGCTGTCGAAAGGCAGTTGTTTGCCACCGAGTGTCGGTCAGCAGTTAGCCACCCTGGCGGATCACCAAACGCTCAGCCCGTGCCAGCAGGGCGCTTATTTACGCCAGCGCGCTGCAGAGCTCACCGAGATCCACAATCGTCTGAGCGAGCTGGTGGCGCCGGCTAAACCCGAAACCATCGTGTTAATGGATAAATAGGTGGGTGCGGGCAGCCCTTTCTGTTTCTGGGTCCGGTGCCCTTGACCCGCCGGATGATGTTGGTGGCGATCGGCTCTTTGACCGCCATGTTGCTGCTGAGTCTGTCTAGCTTGATCAACAATGACAATATGGTCGCCAGCATGTTTGAGCTTCAAGGCTGGACCCTGTTGTTGGTTCAGGCCATCTTGCTGGCTTCCGCTGCCGTTGGCGCCTCTTTCGCCGCCTTGTTTAAGGCCAATTCGTTTGTCACGGCCGGGTGTACGATCCGCGTCACGAAAGCGCCTATTGGGTCCGATTTGTGGTTGGCTTGATCTCTGGGATCATTCTCACTCAGTTGATCCCCATTAATCTGGATGCCGTGGCCCAAGCCGCCGGCGATGAGGTGGACACCGGGCCGTCGAGTGAGGCGGCTATCCGCATTACGCTGGCGTTGATCGGCGGGTTTTCGGCGGATCTGATGTATCGGATCCTGAATCGACTGGTGGAGGCGGTGCAATCACTGCTGTCACCCAGCGCGCTGCGGGATCCCAATCTGGATCGCGAAGCGGTGCGTACGCAATTCCAGCGTGAGCAACAGCAACATATGCAAACTCTGAGTCGCGAGTTGAATCAGTTGCAGCAGCAGCTACTCGCGCAGGATGCGATCACGCCGCAGGAAGTACAACGCCTGTTGGGTCGATTTTCCGATCAATTGCATAACAAGGATTAAGGCGACAGTGCTGGCAACATAAGAGTGTCAGCCAGCGAGAGGTTAACGATAACCCGGCGAGCGGTCGGGTTCCCGCGCGGTGGCGTCTCATCGCCATGAGCAGCCCCATCCGAGCGCACCACGTCCTGCCCCGCGTTTCGATAGGACAATCTTTCCTCTTACGGGCTCAGTGGATTGAACTACCAAGCGGCCGCTTGGCGTTGGCTAAAGTCATTCCGTTATTCATCTTGCAGCGCTTGAGTCTGATGATGGCTCAAATATACGCCGCTTGCTTCGCTTGCGGCAAAAGAGGTGTTCCTATCGCAAATGGTGTCAATGACAGCAGACATTGCTGTACTGCTGTCGCGCTGTATCGCTAAGGCAGTACGCCCTGTGTTGATGCAGCGGATCTGACTGGTCGGGGCGGGCTTGGTCGGGATGGTGTCGTTTGCACCGACGGATCTGGAGTGGTATTTGTGTTCGCAACCTGAGAAAAATATTTAAAAAACAGGAATGTATAATGTCAGATGCGACTTTAAGTTTTGATGCAAAGGTAGGTCGGGCCGGAACCGAGCAGTGGTCCAGTCGGATGGTGTATGTGTTGGCAATGACCGGGTCAGCCGTTGGTTTGGGCAACATTTGGCGCTTTCCCTACATCATGGGCGAGCATGGCGGTGGTGCCTTTGTCTTGGTTTATCTCCTGTGTATCGGCCTGATCGGTCTGCCAGTGCTGATGTCAGAAGCTTTGGTGGGTAAATTTGGTCGCCGCTCTCCGGCCAAATCGGTCGCTGCGATCGCGCAGGCATCGGGTAGCAACCGCGGCTGGTCGGTCGTTGGCACCACGGGCTCCATCGCCGGATTCTTGATCCTATCGTTTTATGTGGTGATCGCCGGTTGGGCGGTCGCATACACCTGGTTTGGTTTCTCCGGTCAATTTACCGGTAAAGACGCGGAGCAGATCGGTGAATTGTTTGGTGGTTTGCTGGCGTCGCCGTCGAGCTTGATGGTGGTGAGTTTGGTGATGATCGCGGGGATCACCTTCGTGGTGTCCCGTGGGATCCGCGCCGGCCTGGAAGCGGCCGTTAGCAAGATGATGCCTCTGTTGTTTGTTCTGTTGAGCGTGCTGGTGGTGTATGCCGCGGTGACCGGCGAGTTTGGGCAAGCGGTGCAGTTTATGTTTGCGCCGGACTTCTCCAAATTAACCTGGACCAGCGTTCTGGTGGCGTTGGGTCACAGCTTCTTTACCCTGTCGTTGGCCTCCGGCATCGTGATCATGTATGGCGCTTACCTGCCTGAGGGAACGTCGATCGCCCGCACCTCGGTGCAGATCGCTTTGCTTGATACCGTGGTGGCGTTGCTGGCGGGTCTGGCTATCTTCCCCATCGTCTTCGCCAATGGCTTGGAGCCAGGCGCAGGCCCCGGCTTGTTATTCCACTCCTTGCCGATCGCCTTTGGTAGCATGCCGATGGGTCAGATCGTCGGTGGTTTGTTCTTCTTGATGGTGGTGGTGGCCGCGTTCACCTCCGGGATCTCTTTGATCGAATCGACCGTGGTGCGTTTTTGTGAGATCACCGGCTTAAGCCGGATCAACAGCGCGATGATCGTGGCCACCACGCTGGGTTTGATGAGTTTGCTGACGGTCTATTCCTTTGCCGGCGCAGACTGGGCCAGCCCTGAGTGGTTAGGTATGAGTTACTTTGATGCGATTGATCAGTTGACGGAGAAGGTGATGTTGCCGCTTGGCGGCCTGGCCATTGCGGTGTTTACCGGTTGGTTTGTATCCCGTGAGATCTCCTTGAAGCTGCTCAATGGCAATGCGCTGATCCATGCGCTGTGGTTGTTCTGTGTCCAGTTCCTGGCGCCCGCGGCGATCGTGGTGGTGTTCCTGCAATCCGTGGGCGTGCTCCGCTTCTGATCTCAGCCATCAATGGAGCCACTCACGGTGGCACTAAAAAAGCCGAGCCTTAACGGGCTCGGTTTTTTACGGTTAGCGCGCCAGATGCTCGGCGTGGAAACGCAGGTGCTGCTCAATAAAGCTGGCGATAAAGTAGTAGCTGTGATCATAGCCTTCGTGCAGGTTGAGCTGCAGCGGGTAGTCGCTGGCGCGAGCGGCATCGCTGAGCGCGGCCGGGATCAATTGCTCGCTCAGGAAGGGATCGGCTTTGCCTTGATCGACCAAAGCGGGCACCCGTTGCTGAGCTTGTTGCATCAGCAAACTGGCATCGTATTGTGCCCAGTCGGCGGTCTGGGTTCCCAGATAGGCGGCAAACGCCTTACGGCCCCAAGGAACATTGACCGGGTTGCTGATAGGGCTGAAGGCCGACACCGAGCGATAACGCTCAGGATTGCGCAAAGCCAAAACCAGTGCGCCGTGACCGCCCATGGAGTGGCCAGAGATGGCCCGCTGCGCCGACACCGGAAAGGTGGCTTCGATCAGGCTGGGTAATTCATCGAGGACATAGTCGTACATCCGGTAATGTTTGTGCCAAGGGGCCTGCGTTGCATTGACGTAAAAGCCGGCGCCCTGGCCGAGATCATACCCCGGATCGTCGGCCACCTGCTCGCCGCGCGGGCTGGTATCGGGGGCGACGATGGCGATCCCCAGCTCGGCGGCGATCCGCTGTGCCCCGGCTTTCTGCATGAAGTTTTCATCGGTGCAGGTCAGGCCAGAGAGCCAATAGAGGACAGGGACCTTGTGGTTGGCGCTGGCCTGCGGCGGCAGGTAGATGGCAAAGCGAGCGGTGCCGTCGAGTGCGGTTGACTGATGTTGGTACTGTTTGTGCCAGCCGCCAAAGCTTTTGTTGGCGCTGAGCATTTCGATCTTAGGCATAGGGCCTCCGCTGAAAAGGGTTCGGGCCGCTCAAAGGCGGCCCGAACACGCGATCATGAATGGATCATTACTTGTCGAAGTGGATCACGGTACGAATGCTTTTGCCTTCGTGCATCAGATCGAACGCTTTGTTGACTTGCTCTAGGCTCATGGTGTGGGTGATGAAATCATCCAGCTTGAATTCACCCGCCATGTAGCGTTCTACGTACTCTGGCAACTGAGAGCGGCCTTTAACGCCGCCGAAGGCGGAGCCTTTCCAGACGCGACCGGTCACCAATTGGAATGGGCGGGTGGCGATCTCCTGACCGGCACCGGCGACACCGATGATCACGGACTCGCCCCAACCTTTGTGGCAGCACTCCAGTGCGCTGCGCATCACGTGCACGTTACCGATGCACTCGAAGGAGTAGTCCACGCCGCCGTCGGTCATCTCGACAATGACTTCCTGGATCGGCTTGTCGAAGTCTTTCGGGTTGATGCAATCGGTGGCACCGAGTTTGCGCGCCAGTTCGAACTTGCTCTCGTTGATGTCGATAGCAATGATCCGGCCGGCTTTGGCCATGGCCGAGCCGATGATGGCAGAGAGACCAATGCCACCCAGGCCAAAGACCGCGACGGTATCACCGGGCTGCACGTTGGCGGTGTTGGCCACTGCGCCCATGCCGGTCGTGACGCCACAACCGAGCAAGCAGACCTCTTCCAGTGGGGCCTCTGGGTTGACCTTGGCCACGGCGATCTCAGGCAGCACGGTGTACTCGGAGAACGTCGAGGTGCCCATGTAGTGGTAGATCGGCTGACCGTCTTTGGAGAAGCGGGTGGTCCCGTCCGGCATCAGACCTTTGCCCTGGGTCTCACGAATTTTCTGACACAGATTGGTCTTGCCCGACTGACAGAATTTGCATTCGCCACACTCTGGGGTGTAAAGCGGGATCACGTGATCGCCGACCTTTACACTGGTGACGCCTTCGCCGATGGATTCGACGATCCCACCGCCTTCGTGGCCGAGAATAGCGGGGAAGATCCCTTCTGGATCATCACCGGACAGGGTAAAGGCGTCGGTGTGACAGACACCGGTCGCCACCATCTTGATACGAACCTCGCCGGCTTGCGGCGGCATGACATCCACCACTTCCATCGACAGTGGCTGACCGGCTGCCCAGGCAACGGCGGCTTTGGATTTCAGTACTTGTGGGGTTGGGTTTTGTTCGGACATCTTTGTCTCCTTGCTAACCTCGGCGAAGTGCCGTGTACAACGGGGCGATAGGGGGCCCGCGTTTTGATGGAGCCAGTATATTCCCAACGGAAGATTTGATAATCCGGCTATAATGTAAATTACTTTTACTGGTTGGTAATAATGTCGATGTTTAACTGGGAAGGGATCAGTGAATTTGCTGCAGTGGTGGAGACCGAGAGCTTTACCGCCGCCGGTAAGCGGATCGGGAGCTCCACGGCGCAGGTCAGTCGTCAGATCAGCGCGCTGGAGGCCCGTTTGGCCACCAAGCTGTTCTATCGCACCACCCGTCGGGTGTCGGTAACCGAGGTGGGGCAGATCTATTATCAACACTGCCGCCCCTTGCTGGATGGCTTGGAGGAGGCGGAGCGGGCGGTGACACAGTTGCAAAGTACGCCGCGCGGCAAGTTGAAACTGACGGCGCCGGTCACCTTTGGTGAGCAACGGGTTGCGCCGCTGCTTAACGACTTTTGTCTGGACTACCCGGAATTGGAAGTGGATCTGCTGCTCACCAATCAGCGGGTGGATCTGGTCGAGGAGGGGATCGATCTGGCCATTCGCTTGGGCCAGTTGGCCGACTCCAGCATGATGGCCAAGCGGTTGGGGGCGAGAACCCTGCATGTGTGCGCCTCGCCGGCCTATCTGTCGGCTCGCAGTGAGCCCCACACCCTGTCTGAGCTTGAGCGTCACAGTTGTCTACTGGGCACGTTGGATCACTGGCGTTTTCACGAAAAGGGGGCCAGTAAGATGATCCGGGTGGCAGGGCGGCTGCGCTGCAACAGTGGCACAGCGCTGCTCGATGCCGCACTCAAGGGATTGGGGTTGGTGCAGTTGCCGGATCTCTATGTGCAGTCGTATTTGGCCACGGGTCAATTGCACGAGGTGCTCACTGCGTTTCGAGAGCCGGATGAAGGGATCTGGGCGTTGTATCCCCACAATCGCCACCTGTCTCCTAAGGTGCGTTTGTTGCTTGATGCGCTGGAGGCGGGATTGCAACTGACGGAGCCGCGCAACTCGGCGGGAAGCCTCTCCAGCTAGGGAATGCGCTTAGCGTGCCAGCCGGATGATGAAGCTCAACGAGAAGACGGGCTCATTAAATATCGCGATTGGCGGTGAAGGTGACAAGCAGTTGGTTGATTTCGTCGAAGACGAGCGCAGCGCAGGGCCATCGGAGCAAGCGCAAAGCAGTGGACTCCACCAATCGTTATCACGTTGGCTCGATACCTTGCCGGATAAACAGTGTGAGATCCTGGCACGCCGCTTTGGTTTGCGTGGACACGAGCCCACCACGCTTGAAGTGATCGGCAAGGACATTGGTTTAACGCGTGAGCGGGTACGACAGTTGCAGGTCCAAGCGTTGGCGACACTGCGCAATCGCGTTGCCGCAGAGGGCTTGGATCTGTCCGATCTGTTGAGCTGAATCGCTGGATGAGTGAAGCGCCCGCCGATAACGGCGGGCGTTTTTTTGTTTTTGGTTTTGAGCGAGCCGAACGACTGAGCGGCCAACTTATTCTATAAGTTTTTGTTTTTATGATATTTGTTTGTAAGCTGTTACTCTCTATGGCCGTTGAGTCGATCGAAAGGAACAGCGATGGAATTGCTTGAACGCTATTACACCCACTTTAACGAGGATGCTCGATTAGGCTGTCAGCACACGGCCCGACTTGAGTTTGATACCACCTTAGCGTTGTTGCGTGACGACATGCCAAGCTCGGGGGCCGTAACCGAACTTGGGGCGGCGACGGGGCGTTATTCGCTGTACTATGCCGCGCAAGGCTGCCAAGTCACGGCGGTGGAGCCGGTGGGGTCGTCGTTGCTGCAACTGAAGGAGAACGCGACGGCATTGGGGCTCTCGGTGACTTGCCGACAGGCCTGTGCAACGGCTCTGCCCTTTATTGCCGATGGCTCGCAACAGGCCGTGCTGATCCTTGGTCCCTTATACCATCTTAAAGCGTTGGCCCAACGTCAGGCGGTGCTGGCGGAGGCGTACCGGATCCTCAAGCCCGGCGGTGTGGTAGCGGTCGCCTACATCAGCCGACTGTTTATCGCCGGTCACTTGATGCAGCGCGCGAGCGAGGCGGTGACCCCTGCACTGTTGGATCAACTGTATGAGCAGGGCCGGATCGACAGCGATCAGGTCGATCCCTTTTTTCGTATTGGCTATTTTGCCAAGCCAGAAGAGATGGTTTCTTTGATCGGGGAGGCGGGGTTCACCGTGGATGTTCATGCGGCAACGGACGGCTATAGTCGATTGATGGGCCCGACTGTTAACCTATTGGACGAGGCGGGCTATCAGCGTTGGTTGCAGTATCACCTGCGTTCTTGCCAGGAGCCCTCCTTGCTCGGTGCCAGCAATCATAATCTGGTTATTGCACGTAAAAACAGCTAGAAAGTCAGTTTAGCGGCTGTGCCAGCGCCCTGTGGAGTCAGCAATGAAAGCGATCAAACAGCAATTGTTCAGTCTCAAACAAAGCATCAAGCTAACGGCGGTGTTTGTGCTGCTGTTGTGGGTGATATGGGGACTGGAGTGGTTGCTGGACGGACAACTGTTTCGTTACGGGATCGTACCCCGGGAGGTGGGAGCGCTATGGGGGATCGTATGGGCGCCCTTTATCCACGGCTCTGCCGCCCATCTGGCCGCCAACAGTACGGGGCTGCTGATCTTGGGATCCGCTCTGCTGTTTGGTTACCCCCGCTCCAGATCTAAGGTGCTGCTGTTGATCTGGCTGGTCAGCGGTGTAGGTGTTTGGTTGGCCGGGCGAACCAGTTACCATTTTGGTGCGAGCGGGCTGACGTACGGCCTATTTTTCTTTCTCTTTATCGTCAGTTTGCTGCGGCGTGATCCCCGCTCGATCGCACTGATGATGGTTGCTTTCTTTATGTTTGGCGGCATGATCTATGGGATCTTCCCGCGCGATCCTGGCGTGTCCTTCGAGTCCCACTTGTTTGGTGCCGTGGGCGGAGTGCTGGCGGCGATCTGGTTTTGGCGGGACGATCCGCTGCCCCGGCGCAAGCGCTATGACTGGGAAGGAGAGAAGGAAGGCGAGGGGGAAGCGGCGGAAGAGGATAAGGTGGGCGATCTGTGGCAAGCGGCGTCGGCCCCAGAGCAACCTCGCTATGACGTGACCGAGTCGGATGATCGATCCAAGCCTTCCCAATAAGCGTACAGCGCATCAATGTCACCAGAACACATTAGCGCCATAGCCCCATGAAGTTGGCCCTCGCTCCAGTCCCACCAGCGGATCTCTAGCAGCATTTGACGTTGCGCTTCCTCGAAGCGATAGCGGATCAGTTTGGCTGGGTTTGCGCCAACGATGGCGTAAGCAGGGACGTCTTTGGTCACGACGGCTCGGCTGGCAATGATGGCGCCATCGCCGATGGTGATCCCGGGCATGATCATGGCTTCTGAGCCGATCCAAACGTCGTTGCCGATGACGGTATCGCCGGCGCGGACAAAACCGTCCTGAGCGCCGTCAAAGGCGTCGTTCGTTTGGTAGAAGAAGGGAAAGGTACTGGCCCAATCGTGTCGATGGCCTTGATTTCCGGGCATCATAAACACAGCTCTTGAGCCGATGGAGCAGTAATCGCCGATGATAAGCTGGTCTACATCATCACGATCTGGCGTCAGATAGCGGACACAGTGCTCAAATGGATGGCCGTGATAGTAGCCGGAGTAATAGCTGTGGCGGCCGACCCGAATATTGGGATTGTTGATCTGCTCGTGCAGTGGCTTGCCCGCGAAAGGGCTATCGAAGTCGTTATTCATTGTCTCGATCCATCTTAAATAAAAACCCCCGCAGGTTTACACCGGCGGGGGTCTTTTAAAGCATTAGCTTAAGAAGCAAATTACTTCTTAGCTTGACGCTCTTTTTCTTCCGCGATCACGTGCTCAGCCACATTCTGTGGGCAAGCAGAGTAGTGGGAGAACTCCATGGAGAACTGACCACGACCGGAAGTGATGGTACGCAGGTGACCAATGTAACCAAACATTTCGGACAGAGGTACGTCTGCCTTGATGCGAACGCCGGTAACACCAGCTTCTTGGTCTTTGATCATGCCGCGACGACGGTTCAAGTCACCAATCACATCACCTACGTGATCTTCTGGGGTGAACACGTCAACCTTCATGATTGGCTCCAGCAGCTGTGGACCCGCTTTAGGCATGGACTGACGGAAAGCGCCTTTCGCAGCGATTTCAAACGCAACAGCAGAGGAGTCAACGGCGTGGAAGCCACCGTCGAACAGCTCAACTTCAACGTCCAGCACAGGGAAGCCAGCCAGAGGACCGGTTTCCATCATGCTAGCAAAGCCTTTCTCAATCGCAGGCCAGAATTCCTTAGGAACGTTACCGCCAACAACAGAAGAGGTAAACTTGAACCCGGAGTTCTGCTCGCCTGGCTTGATGCGGTAATCGATCTTACCGAACTGACCTGAACCACCAGACTGCTTCTTGTGGGTGTAGCTGTCTTCGATTGGGGTGTTGATGGTTTCGCGGTAAGCAACCTGTGGCTGACCCACTACCAGCTCAACGCCGTAGGTACGCTTCAGGATGTCTACTTTGATGTCCAAGTGCAGTTCGCCCATACCTTTCAGGATGGTCTCACCGGAATCTTCGTCAGTTTCAACACAGAAGGTTGGATCTTCTGCAACCATTTTACCGATCGCAACGCCCATCTTCTCGGAACCGCCTTTGTCCTTCGGAGATACAGCGATGGAGATCACTGGCTCTGGGAAGATCATTGGCTCCAGGGTGCACTCGTGCTTAGGATCACACAGGGTGTGACCGGTTTGCACGTTCTTCATGCCAACAACAGCGATGATGTCACCGGCTTGCGCGCGGGAGATCTCGTTACGCTCATCGGCGTGCATCTCTACCATACGACCGATACGCTCGGTCTTACCGGTGAAGGAGTTCAGGATGGTATCACCCTTGTTCATTACACCGGAGTAGATGCGGATAAAGGTCAGGGCGCCGAAACGGTCATCCATGATCTTAAACGCCAGAGCACGCAGTGGCTCTTCTGCAGAAACCAGAGCAACTTCGCCGTTTGGCTCACCCGCTTCGTCGGTCAGAGGCTGTGGATCAACGTCGGTTGGGGATGGCAGGTAGTCAACTACCGCATCCAGAACCAGCTGAATACCTTTGTTCTTAAAGGCAGAACCACAGTAAGTCGGGAAGAACATCAGCTCTTTGGTACCCTTACGGATACAACGCTTGATCTCTTCAACCGCTGGCTCGGTACCTTCTTCCAGGTACTCCATCAGCAGATCTTCGTCCGCTTCCAGAGCGGTTTCGATCAGCTCTTCGCGGTACGCCGCAGCATCGTCAACCATGTCGGCTGGGATGTCGAGGATCTCGAAGTTCTCTGGACGGCCGGTATCGTCCCATACGTAAGCCTTCTGGCTCAGTACGTCAACAACACCAACGAAGTCATCTTCACGACCGATAGGCAGGGTCATGATCAGTGGGCGAGCGCCCAGAACGTTCTTAACCTGATCGGTTACGCGGTAGAAGTCTGCACCCATACGGTCCAGCTTGTTTACCAGGATCAGACGAGCAACGCCGGATTCGTTCGCGTAGCGCCAGTTGGTCTCGGACTGTGGCTCAACGCCGCCGGAACCACAGAATACACCGATACCACCATCCAGAACCTTCAGAGAACGGTAAACTTCAACAGTGAAGTCAACGTGCCCAGGGGTATCGATGATGTTCAGGCGGTGGTCATCCCAGAAACAAGTCGTTGCTGCGGACTGAATGGTAATACCGCGCTCAGCTTCCTGCTCCATGAAGTCAGTGGTAGCTGCACCATCGTGTACTTCACCGGTTTTGTGGATCTTACCGGTCAGTTTCAGGATACGCTCGGTGGTAGTGGTTTTACCGGCATCTACGTGTGCGAAGATACCAATGTTACGGTACTTAGATAAGTCAGCCATTTTTCACTCTACAAAAATCAGCGCTAAAATTCCGCGCAAGTATACAAGATTTTTGCCCCATTGTTATGTCCAATCTGAAGTTTACTGATCTCTAAGACATTGCAAGGGGGGCAAAAGCCGGTTTTAGGTCCGCAAACCTATGATTATAGCGGGTCCTGCGCAGAGGTGGATTGTTGTTATCACCATCAGAACTGGCGGTTTAATTAAACAATAAGAATAAAAAACAGTCTCTTAAGTGAAGGGCGAGAAGAAATCGGCGAGGTTTTGTGCGATCAGCATCGCGTCTAACATCGTTCGGCATATTTGATGCGTTTGCTCATTGTGGCAGCATTTTTATTGAAACTAATGGCGCTAAGCGCGTGATGCATCAGACTCTTAGGGGAGGCGTGCCCTTGGGAGCGCTCAATATCTCAACGAAACACGCAAGGAGTCAGTTTATGTCGCGGACTTTTCATCGCTGGGTGAAGCTATTGTTCTGCCTGATGTTGAGTTTTGGCTTTACCGGGTGCTCATCGATGTCGAGTGGAGCCCAATCGGGTGCTGTGGGCTATAGCCAGACGGGCATCGCGTCTTTCTATGCCGATAAGTATCAAGGCCGGCTGACTGCCAATGGGGAGCGCTTTGACCAAAACGGGGATACGGCGGCGCACAAGACATTGCCTTTTGGCACCCGAGTGCGCGTCACTAATGTGGCGACAGGTCAAAGTGTGGTGGTTCGGATCAATGACCGTGGGCCCTTTGTCCGTGGCCGCATCATCGATCTCACCCGCAAAAATTTTGGTCAGCTCGGCTTGCACAGCGCCGGCTTGATCAAGGTACGCATCGAGGTGGTGAAATAGTCGCTGAGTCACAGGGTTGCAATAAGGGGCGAAAATCGAAACCGTCACTGCCTTGCTATATAAGGAAGGCGATTGACAGAGCGGCACCGGATCCGTCAACGATCGCCTGAGGTGAGCGCGTTGGGCTCAGTAGAAGTGAGCACAAGATCTTGGGTGGGGGTTACGCCCCTCTTCGCGTACCGGCCTAGGCGGCGCGGGGAGAGGCGTCGGATCGTCGCTCATTGACCGAGCAGCTGGCCGCTGGCGAGCTCGCCATCGATCTCCAGCATCATCTTGAACTCCTCGATGTTGGCTTGCCAATAGAGTTGGCTGGGCAGCAGTTGATACTGGCCGAGCGTGATCTCCTCTACGCTCAGCGCACAGTGTTCGCCGATCTGGCGGCAGTCATAGTTCTCCGTCTGGTGCCAGGGCAATCCATATTTACTGGAGGTGGGCCCTGCGGGCGGAAACCCCAGATACAGCACTCGGACTCGCTGCACTCCGATGACCGGGAGGGCATCGTCGCCAGTGAGGGTGAAGTAGACCGCGCCGCTAGGCCCATCAAATTGATCCAACGCCAGTTCTAGCGTGGTCGTGGCATCGATATCAATGCTGTCAGGCAAGGGTAGCGGTGGCTCGGGCGTTGGATCGCCGTTGTTGTTATCCCCACCACAAGCGATCAGGATGGAGCACAATCCAACGGGCAGCAGCAGTTTGCGATAGCTCATGTGGCCTCCTTAGCCTAGTGGCCACCGTGGCAGGTGTCGCATTCCATATTGGTCATCACGCTTGGGCCAAAGGAATCGGCCTTGCCATGGCAAGATTTGCAATCGGAGACGGTGGATGTGAAGGGATAGACCGTGCTGAGATCCTCTCCGTCCATCGCCAGATTCAGGAACTCGACGATCTTGTAGGTCACGGAGGCGGAGAGCTCAGAGCAGCGCTCGCCTTTGTCTGCCGCGGTTTTATTGTTCTCACGCGCCCAATTGGTGATGGAGGAGTGACACAATACGCTGTTGGCCTGCGTCGCTTTGCCAACCTTGGCTTTCTTCTCTTCGGTGTTGGCGCCGATCCCACTTAGGAAGGTATCGTCTCTAAAGGGCAGGGTTTCTTGCTCGTAGAAGCGCAGCACCTTGGTCAGTAACGGGTTGGCTGCAGCCCCATTAATGCTCAATAGGTTGAATAGCATGCCGGTGGCATTGACGTTGCCGCAGACGGAGCCCTCACCGAGGATCCCGGCATAGCCATAATGCGCGAGGGCGGTTGGGATCTGGGCGAATTTGTCGGCATCGATGGAGTCGGACTGTGCAAGCGTGTTGATGATCCCATGGAAGACCTGATACATGCAGCCATTGCCAGCGAGGTAGGCATTTTTTGCGGCGGTCATGGGATCGAGTTTGGCGTAGGCGAGTCGTTCTCCGATGGCAAGCTGCCAGCCTGCGTCGCTGTTGGTGACGGCAAAGACCGGTTGGTGGAGCATGAGGGCACCGGCACCTGCGCCGGTGAGGCCGATGATCTTAGTGATGGCTTGTCTTCTGTCCATGGTGGTCACCTCATTGTTTATTGATTGTTTGACGCAATCGCTAACTCGCTGCGTCGTCGCCTGCGGTGTTCTGCCGGGCTGATCTCAGTGTCGGATAGCGTCCTGAGGCGGCGCGTGATCTTAGTCACAGTAATCGGGCTCGTCGTTGGGCGTCTCGGCGAGATCTGCGCGCGACGCTGTGTTCGTCGAAAAAGGGCGAATTTTGAGCGATTAATTGGCGGCAGGGCGATATTTGGGGTCAGTAATAGGGATTACCTGCGATTATTCCTGTTGATTACACCATGGTGAGATTGATCTAGGACAAGATCCGGGCCGATCTGGGCGGATCGCACGGTGAACTCTGGCTTGCTTGGGTTAGCCCTTGTTATGGTTGAGGTACAGTCACCGAGGGTGAAGATAAGATGCAATGGCAAGCGATGAGCTTTATTCGCGAGCGGCGCCAGCTGGTTGATCTCGAACGGGAGCGAACGTGGGAGTTACCACGGGCCGAGTTCTTGGTGCTGACCCAGCTGATCGATCATCCCAACATCGTTTTGAGTAAGCATCGTCTGCGCTGCGCCGGTGAGGTTGAACCTGTGATGAGCAGCTCTGCGGTGGTGAAGGCGGTGTTTACCCTGCGCCGCTTTATGGGGGCCGATGAGACTGGACCTATCGTCACCGTTGCCGGTAAAGGGTATGTGTGGCGTTTGCCCAATACGCAGCCGACCAAGGCGCGTCCTCAACGGCTCAAACGGGTGGGCGCTGCACTGGGCGTGCTGCTTGGCAGCGGTGTCCTGCTCGGACTGTTGTTGCTAGACCCACTGTCATCCTCGCCTTCCGCACTATTGCACCCGAGCGTGACCCCGTTAAGCGGCGGCCGGCAACTGCATTTGGTGCAGGTTCGTCCCAATGAGCGTGACACGGCCTTGCTGCAACGGATCGAACTGGCCATGACACAGGCATTTGAAAGTTGCAGTGAGCTGCCCTGGCATACGGTTTATCTGGCCCGTTCCGTTGATGGTCAGGTGCTGAATCTGACGCTCGCGGGCACGCACCAGAACCTCCCTGTACTACGGAACGTCAAGATCAGCGATCAACGGTTGGAGCCGGAATTTGAAGTGAAGCACTGGTGGCAGGAGGTACCGCTCTGTGAGCCTTAAACGTCAAACGCAATGGTGGTGGTTGTCGGGGCTGTTATTACTGGCCGCCGTGGCGTTGGCCGCGTGGCAGTGGCAACGTCCGATCGATGCCGATCTGGTGTTATCGTGCCGTGGTGAGTTGGTCGAGCTCGGGCCGGACGGCGCTGCGCCAGCCCAGTTCTATGTGCAAGCGGACTTTTTGCTGCAAGGAGACAGGGCAAATCTGCATTATCGTTATTTTAATCACAGCGGTGAGGCACTGGGGGAGATCGCCATGAATGGCGAGATCCTAAGCGTGACACAGCGTCAGACAGTATATCGACTGAATCTCAGACAAAGTGGTGCGCGTCGCATGGCCGCTGAGCATCAGCTGCCGCAACATATGCGCCACCAAGATGCGCTCGGCGAGCGCAGCAAAGCGGGGGAAGGGGTCCATTCGATGACGCTTGAGCTCTTAGAGATCAATCAACAGGAAGACCAAGCGATCGTCCTGTTCCTGCCCAGTTGCGCCGTCTGCGGTTGCACCTATACCCACACAGGTTAACCCTGTAGCGGCTTGGTAACTTGAGCGCGCGCGAGACGGCGCGCAGCAGCTTGCATGGTGAGGCGGGGCGAGTTCTCGACCAAGGCAAGCCGAAGCTTGCCTTGAGGGCGTTACTTAGAGGTGGGCGTCAAGCCAGCCAAAGATCTCTGCCATCGCTTCGTCGCGGTAGGGGAGAAGGCTATGATCCGCCTCGGGGTAGATCACAAGCTTGTAGGGCTGACCGGTTTGCTGAAATTTCTCCGCCAGCTTGATCCCATGCAGGGCCGACACCCGCTGGTCGTTTTGACCGTACAGTAACAGCACGGGCATCTCTTTGGGCAGTTCGTCCGCCCATTCGATAACACTGCGTTGTTTCAGAGATTCGGATTTGTTGACGGCATAGTCTGGGATCCGAGCTTTATACACTCTCTCCATTTCGGGACGAATGCTCAGCCCCATGTTGAGATCATTGTCTCCGGCGACGGTAACCACGGCTTTGATCTTGTCGTTATTTCTGGCAGTCAGGAAGTTCATCATGCCGCCCCGGCTCCAGCCAAATAAGGCAATTCGGTTTGGATCGGCTTCCGGGATGCTTTCAATCATTTCGATGAGCGCTTTTACGTCATCGACGTCTTTACCACCAAATTCATCTCTGCCATAGGCTTCCGGGTCTTGTCCCGGTAAGCCCCCCCTGTAATTGCTGGCCAAGACGATATAGCCCTGTTTCGCGATGGGGATGAGGTTTCTCAGTACCTGACCAAAGACCAAGGAGCCATATTCTGCATTGCCGCCACGGTTGTAGATCACCACGGGCAGGGGCTGGTCGCTGTTGGCTATATTGGGAACAATTTTGTAGCCGAGAACATTGACGCCATCCACCTGATATAAAAAGCTGTCGCAGCGAGCTTGCGTTTTTCCCCAAGTAAAATCTTGCTTAGGTAAGGCCATTTCCAATTTTGCACGGGCCGAAGGGGCTGGGAGCTTTTTCTTTTTTTCGACGAGTACATCGATAAAGTCGTCGTAGTTCTCAAATGGACCTGAATAACAGCTTTTATCCTGTCCTACCTTTCCAAGCGCGGCATTACCGGGGAGGCTGAGCATCAGTAAACCTGCGAGCAACGCGCTGGTCATAATATGTCTGAACATGGAACATCCTTGTGCGTGAAATCCGAGAACACCAGCCGAGCTGGCTTCGGCTTCTAATCTCCTTTAAAACACCTGTGGATGCAACAGTTGTTAGGTTTAGGGGTATACGCAATGGGTATGTAAATCAAAGAGATGCTGCCACCGCTCAGAGCTCACACAAGCGCAGACTGCCAACCCATACGCTCAATAATGGACTGCCAGATCGGGTCCAGGGGGGCTTCGAGTTTGACTGTGTCGCGCGTGATGGGATGGATAAAGTGGAGCTTCCAGCAGTGCAGCAACATACGATCCACCCCAAAGTGATCGCGAAAGTAGTGATAGTGGCGGTTCTTGCCGTAGCGGCTGTCGCACAAGATGGGGTGACCCAAGTGGCGCAGATGGCGACGGAGTTGATGCTTGCGGCCGGTCAATGGCTCACACAGCACCAGCGAGTAGCGCGAGGTGGGGTATTTATCGATGGCAAGGTCCAATTCGGCCTCGGCCAGCGAGGTAAAGCGGGTTTGTGCCGGCTTCTCTGGCCCTGGCACCCAGTTTTTATCGAACTTGTCTCGTGGCGGCGCCAGCGGCAGATCCAGCAGGGTGTCCTGCAAATGGCCACGCACCACCGCCAAATATTGTTTGTCCACCTCTGACCACTGTTTCACCAAGGCAGACGCGACTTCGGAGCTGAGCGCGAACAGCAATACGCCGGAGGTTTTTTTATCCAGCCGATGCACTGGATAAAGGGTCTGGCCGATCTGATCCCGCAGCGTTTGCAGCACAAACTCTCTGCCATGAGATAGGCGCTCGCCCTTATGCACCAGCATGCCGGCGGGCTTGTTGATCACCACTAGGTGCTCATCGTGATACAGGATCTCTAAGGTCATAACCGCTCCGAAATTGAACCGGGCGATCCTAGCCTGTCTTTGCGTTGGAGGCTAGGGTGTGATCTCGCTCCAGCTGCGTTAATCACAAGGTTTGCCTGTCTGCGCGGATCCGCGATACTCAGGTAAAAGCATGACGGAAGAATGAAATGGTGTGGAACAAGAAGCTGCTGGGCAAGATCCTTCGTGATGGCGTGATGAAAGAGGGGTTGATCGACACCTTGAAGCCAGCGGTTGAAGCGGTGCAGCCCGAGCTGAAAAAGGCACAAACCGTAGCGCGGCAGCAGCTGAACGAGGCGGGCTGGAGCCATTGTCCCGATCCGGCCGAGGCGCCGCGCGAGGCGCTGCGGTTTCAACTCAATGAGATCGTCCGTCATCTGCTGCAAACCCCCAAGAGCCAAGCCTATTATGTGCTAGGGGAGTTGACGGGCCTGGTGACCTTGCTGCTGTCGGCGCATCCCAAGCTCGGGGGCTTGTTAGGCCTGGCACAGGTGATGGGGTTGAAGGTTCCGGGCCGGCGCTCCGGCGATCGGGCCGCGGCTATCAGTCTGAACGCGTTGCTGGGCAATGGCCGGGTTGCCCGCACCATGGCAGAAGGCGGCCAGGCGCTGTTCTCGGGCAACCGCGCCTATGAGGCGGCGCAACAGCACGCGCGGGGTTATCAGCAGTTAAATCCCCTGCAGCAGCAGGTGATCGATCAATGCGCCTTGATCGCCTCGATGCTGGCTGAAGAGTCAACGGCCACGGCCGATATTCAGGCGAAGTGCGCCATACTGAGTCAGATCGTAACATCAGAGCGGCAAGAGCTGCTGGAAGGCTTATTGCCCGAGCATCAGCAGGGTATACGCGAGGTGCTCGATCAGGGCTTAACCGCCATCAGCTAAGGTGGGCGACGTGCCGGCGTGGCGATTGCACGGGCAGTGGGGAGAGTGGGGCATGCAGGCAGTAAGCAATTTCTGGGCGTCGTTGCCGGATGATCTTGAGCATGAGGTGATAGACACCTTACTCGATGATGACTCGGTCCGTATCGAGCGGATCGTGTCTCATGGGCAAAGCTCGCCAGAGCAGGGCTGGTACGATCAGACCCAGAGCGAATGGGTCATGGTAGTGAAGGGCGCTGCCGTGTTGGCCTTTGACGATGGCCGGGAGGTTCGACTGGAAAGTGGCGATCACATCAACCTTCCTGCCGGTTGCCGTCACCGCGTGGCCTGGACCGATCCGGACCAAAAAACCGTCTGGTTAGCGGTATTCTATTGAGCGGTTCGCCTGCTCAGCCACACTGGCCTTGAGTAAAAAGCCCGACACTCAGGTGTCGGGCTTTTTGTTGGGTAAGCTTACCAGACATCGGCCAGGATGATGGGTTCACGCTCCATCGACAGATCTACCATCACCTCATCATAAACGGCCAACGCGTTAGACATTTTATTGAGATAGCGGTTGGCGGCTGCCAGGCTGCTGTCTGGGCGCCGTCTCAGGTTACCCGGTCCGACATTGTAGTTGCTCAATGCACAGGCGTAAGGTGCGCTGTCATCGGCACAGAATCGGCGTTTATAGTGCTGCAGGACCACACCGGCACACAAGATATTGGTACGCGGCTCATGCACATCACCACAGGCTGCATTCCACAGTTGTGGCATGATCTGCGCTGGGCCAACGGCGCCAACAACCGAGATCACATCGTCGCGGAAGTGACTTTCGGTGTGGATCAATGCTGCGAGCAGCTCCTTGGGAACGTCAGAGTACTCTGCGGATTCAAGGATATAGTTGCTGTAGGTGTACGCCTTTTCCGGACTGAGCTGATAGGCTGTTTCCAACCGTTGCGCGTACTCACGCACATCCTGCTCAATGGTGATTGAGCTGGCCGTAAAGGGAGGCAATTCGAGCGCTTGGCGCTGTGGGGCAGACTCGTTATTCCTTAACTGAGATCCCGCCGCGGCCAGCACAAGGCAGCCGGCGCCCAAGACAGTTCGTTTTTTGTTAGTCATTTCCATGGCGCGCAATATGCCAGAGTTTTGACTAAGAGTCTCTGTGGTGAAGGTAATTACCGTTGCTAAATTACTCTTTCATTTCGGATGTTTGTGCAAGTTGTAACAAAATTAACCTGTTTCGCCATGTGATAGATGAATTGAAACAGGGGTCAGTGCTGTTCGTCGTCGGCTAAAGCGTTCGCGGCATCACACACCTCGAGCCATCCTGGCGTCTTCTGATGATGGAGGTGGCTGATCTTCTCGGCCTTGGCTGGGTGACGCCGCACCCACTGGCATAGGCCCCGAAAGGCTGGACTATTGAGAAAATCGCTGCCGCTGACGGTTTCCGCCGGAGTGGTGCGCATGGGGAGGCCGAAATGGGTGGCCAGCTCCAACACTTGGGATTCATCCAATTGACTGAGAGGAATGCTGTGACGGGGGCCGTAGAGGCGCCAGCCCGGCTCGATGGGATCGCCGTAATGCAGGGCCGACTCGCCAATGGGAATGCTGTCGCCGCCGACCAGCTTGATGTGGGGCCCGTCTTGGCTGAGCATACCTTCGAACTGCATCTCGCCCAGATCCAGCAAATAGAAACGCATGGACATAACACTGCTCCACCATGCCAATATCCGTTTAAGTGTAACAGTTGCGCCTTGCAACGTAGAAAAAACCGCGCTGTGTGAGCGCGGTGGGTTGCGTTGAGCGGGTATCCGATGGGGCTAGGGTTTATCGAGGATCGCTTCCATCTGATCCATCAGCGCATTCATCCGCCGGATCAGGGCTAAGTAAGGGGCAGGCTGAGCCATATCGATCCCGGCTTGCTTCACCAGTTGATAGGGGTAGTCACTGCCGCCGGCTTTGAGCAGTTCAAGGTAGCGTTGATAGGCGGCCTGATCGCCGCTAAGGATCTGCTCGGCAAACTGGGCAGAAGCCGCGATGGAGGTTGCGTACTGGTAGACATAGAAGTTGTAGTAGAAGTGGGGAATGTAGGCCCACTCGACGCCATAGCGTTCATCGATGGTCATCACGCCCTGATCGTGGCCATGGTAACGGCGTTGGATATCAAGAAACAGCTCGCTCAAACGGTTATCGGATAGGGGCTTGCCGCCTTCCACCTCTTGATGGATCGCCAGCTCGAACTCGGCGAACATGGTTTGACGGAAGTAGGTGCCGCGGATCTGATCCAGCGCCTGGCCCAGATAGAACAACCGTTCATTGTCATTCTGCGCGTGCTCTAACACGTGCTCCACTAACAGGTGCTCCTGCAACGTGGAGGCGATCTCGGCGACAAACGTGGCGTAGCCAGCGGTGGGGTAGGGCTGGCTCTCATTGCTGTAGACCGAATGGATGGCATGGCCCCACTCATGGGTCAGCGTGGATACCGAGCCGAAATCATCGGTGTAGTTCATTAGCACATAGGGGTGGACATCGTATGCGCGCCCGCTCATGTAGGCACCGGAGCGTTTGCCGGGCTTGGGATAGGTATCCATCCATCGCTGCTCCAGCCCCGTCGCGATCCGTTGCTGATAATCGCTGCCCATCGGGGCCAGCGAGTCCATCATCAGCTCGATGCCGGTCTCGATCCCAAAGCTCAGCTCGGTGCTGACCACGGGCGCGTAGATATCAAAGTAGGCCTGATCGTCCAACGCCAACAGGCGGGCACGCAGCTTGAGGTAGCGATGAAAGGTGTCCAGATTATCGTTGGTGGTGTCGACCAGGGCGCGATACACCGCCTCCGGCACCTGCTCATTGGCCAACGAGGCGGAGAGCGCGTTATCGAAGTGGCGCGACTCGGCGGTAAAGACCTGCGCATTGACATGGGTGTTGAGCAGCGATGCCAGGGTCCGCTGATATTGGCTAAGCGAGCCAAAGAAGGTGTCGAACACCGTTTGGCGCAGCGCGCGGTCTTCATTGGCACGGTATTGGCCATATTGAGCCGGGGTCAAGGCGATGGTTTTGCTGTCGATCTCCACTTCGGCCCAAGGCAACTCGGCATTGGTAAAGGTCGAAAAGCTGGTCATCGGGCCAGAGCGGATCACCCCGGTGCCCGCCATCAACGCTTCATTATCCGGGCTCAAGGTATGGGGGGAGGCATCGAGGATCCGCTGCAGCGGGAAGCGGTAGGGCGCCAGCGCCGGATCCTGCGCCAGTTGCGCCGTGACCGCGGTTTCGCCCATGGCGATCAACTCAGGCCGCAGGTAGGCGGTGAGCTGGTTGTAGCGATTGTACAACATCCTGATCTCGCTGCGACGGGCGCCGTTTTCCGAGTCACGCAGATCGGTATCGGCATTGAGACTGGCGTAGATACTCAAGCGACTTAACGCCTTCCCTTGTTGGTACCACAGCGGCAATACTGTGGCCAACACCCCAGGCTGATCCAACTGTCCCTGATAGTGGCCAATGCGGTTCAGTTGGGCTTCAATGCTGTCCTTGTCTTGTTGCCACTGGTTCCAGTCCGCATAAAGCGGCGTGAGATCCCAGTCATGGCTGGTCGGCACAGGCAAAGGGTTAAGCGGGTTTGGTGTGGGTTGCTGCACTGCGTTCTGAGCGCAGGCCAACGAGGAGAGCGCCAGTCCACTGGCGAGAGCAAGGGCTTTATACGACATCCCAAGATCCTTCTGGTTATTGTTCTTAGAGGGTTTTGTTTGGCTCTGACGCTAACACCGCTATGTTAACCAGATCAAGCGATGAGGTAATAAGCCAGTAGATAGGTCTCTTTATCTGCGTGTGCAGTAAGCGCTTTGGGAGTGCCCTCGGCTCGTTTCGTTGGGGCGATCACGTGGACGAAAGCCGGATCAGGCCGGTACCGCCGGTTGCACCCGTTGTTGCCAGAGGACACGCGTTAGCATCAAGACGGTCATCACCTGATAGGCGATCCCAGACCAGGACAGCAGGGTGATCGACAGTGTCAGGTTCAGTAGATTACAGAGGATCAATCCGGCACGAAGCTGGGTGCCTTGGCTGCGAAACACTAAGGCACTGCTGATCATCGCCGCGAATACCACGCACCATTCGCTCCAGTGCTGGGCAAAGGCCAGACCCTGGGCCAGTGATAACAAGGCGAAGCCACCCGCCATGAGCCATGAACGGGTGCGCTGAGCGATGGCAAAGCGACCGGCATTGACCCACTGATTGGTCATCCCCAGGACGCTGCCGAGCAATCCCAGATGGATGGCGGTCAGGCTTGCTGCCAGCATATTGCCGCGCAGCAATTGTCGATCGCAAGAACGTCCATTGGCCCACCAGCCGACGGCCATTGAGATAAATCCCAGTCCCTGTGCGATCCAGGCTGTTTCCGTCATAGCTGTGTTGGTCCGGATAAAAAATGAGCGCGCCATTGTCGACATTTTTGCGGTGCACACTGTGAGCTGGATTCAACTTGAGTCTTTTAATTCACCGACGGGAGGTGAAACTGTGGGGCGGTAGGCGTTTAATGTGACAATTGAGACGCAGGCGGTTGCGGTTGCTTTTGTTTCAATTGGTAGCGATATTTTCGCTATTTTTGAATTTTGCACGCCAATGCACGTTTTAACCCACTGACTTTGTGGAAAAAAACCGCATGGCTATAGTCAATAGCTGCATTTTAGTTTATGGAGTTTGGTCAGTGTGGTTTAAAGCAAGTCAGCGGTTGCGACAGGTGGAAGCGGAATACGAGGCTCTGGCAAAAGAACATGCTCGCTTACAGCAGGAAAACCAGCAGTTGCAGGCGGAGCTTATTCATCAGCAACAGCAGGCTCAGATGCACCCAGAGGTGCAGGACCAAAGCGTGGATCTGCTTCTGCGCAGCTTTGCGGGGATCGGCGGTGTGCGGGAAACCGTCGCGAGCCTGTCTCAGTCCATGCTGGCCCAACGGGATCAGGTGGCGGAGTCGGCCGCCTTGTATGATCAGTCAGCGGTCACCTTGACCAAGATCACCCAAGAATTACAGCGCGTGTCCGAACACGCTGCAGTGAGCTTGACCAGCCTAGCTCAGCTCAAGCAGGTGGCGGGGGAGATCCAGCAATTCGTCACGGTGATCCACCAGATCTCCGAACAAACCAATCTGCTGGCGCTGAATGCGGCCATTGAGGCGGCGCGGGCCGGCGAGCAGGGCCGCGGTTTTGCGGTGGTGGCCGGTGAGGTACGGACACTGGCAGAGCGGGCGAACACCGCCAGCGGCAGTATTGCCGAGCTGGTGGCTAAGATTGTCACGGATACCGACTCGACCGACAACCACATCAGTGATACCCATGCGATCAGCGAGGCGCTGTACACGGAAGCCTCGGAGGGGATCGAAGCGGTGACCTACGCGCTGGATCTGTCCAAACAGATGCACACCTTGATCAGCCGTAACGCGGAGCTGGCGTTTTTGGAAACGGTTAAGATGGATCACCTGGCGTGGAAGTCCAGTGTCTACAAGGCGGCGGTCTCGGGCGAAGGGGATGTGAACGCGTTTGCCGATCACACCATGTGTCGTCTCGGCAAATGGTACTATCAAGGCGAGGGGGCGGAAAATCACGCGACCAAGCAGGGCTTTCGGGCGCTGGAAGCGCCGCACAAAGCGGTGCATACCAATGGCATCGCCGCGTTGCGCGCCGTGCGTGAAGATGACATTGCCTCCGGCACGCTTTTTGTGGCGATGGAGGATGCCAGCGATCAGGTGGTTGATTGTCTGGATCGGCTGGCGGCCAGTCTGGATTAGACGCAAGCAAAGCATACACAAAGGGCAGCCCATGGGCTGCCCTTTGTCGTTGCGCTCAAACTGGACTCACTGCCGACGTGACTGAGGGCGGCGAGTCAGCAGGTGCATCAAGCGGGCGCGGTAAACATCAGCTCAGCCACCTGCTCATAACGGTCGGCGAAGTGAACGGTGATCCCGGCCTTGACGTAATCTGGCAGCTCCTCGAAGTCACTGCGGTTGGCTTCCGGCAGGATCACCTCGAAGATCTTCTGCCGTTTGGCGCTGATCACCTTCTCGCGAATGCCACCAACCGCCATCACTTGTCCGGTCAGCGACAGCTCACCGGTCATGGCGACGCCTTTGCGCGGTGCCTTATCCAGCGCCAGCGACAGCAGCGCCGTCGACATGGTGATCCCCGCACTGGGGCCATCCTTTGGCGTCGCCCCATCGGGCACATGCAGATGGATATAGGCTTTGTCGAAGAAGGTGGGATCGGCGCCGTAATGGCTTAACAATCCGCCCTCGGCAATGCCGGAGGCGACAAAGCTGTGGGCAATGCCGGCCGACTCTTTCATCACGTCGCCTAATTGGCCTGACAGATTGAGGTTGCGGCTCTGGTTGTGGATCTTACGGGCTTCCACCGGCAAGGTGGCACCGCCCATGGAGGTCCAGGCCAAGCCGGTGACGATCCCGGTACCGCACAACATGTCGTCGGGCTTAAAGCGTGGCATGCCCAGTAGGGATTCGATCTCCTTGTGGCCGATCGACGCCTTCTCGGCTTCGGCTTCCATCAAGCCAACCACGGATTTGCGCACCAGCTTGGCGAGCTGCTTATCCAGCGCTCGCACCCCGGCTTCGCGGGCATAGCCGTCGATCACCTTGCGCAGGGCGGCATCGCTGATCCGCAGCTGACTGCGTTTTAATCCGGCTTTTTCCAGTTGGCGCGGCCACAGGTGGTGCTTGGCGATCGCCAGTTTTTCTTCCGCCAGATAGCCGGACAGGCGGATCACGTCCATTCTATCCAGCAGTGGGCCGGGAATGCTGTCTAGGGTGTTGGCGGTACAGACAAACAGGGCCTTGGAGAGATCGAGCCGCTCATCGAGGTAGTGATCGAGGAAGGCGACGTTTTGCTCTGGATCTAGGGTTTCCAACAGCGCCGAGGCGGGATCGCCCTGATAGCTGCTGCCCATCTTGTCGATCTCATCGAGCATGATCACCGGATTCATCACCTCCGACTCTTTGAGCGCCTGCACCAGCTTACCCGGCATGGCGCCGATGTAAGTGCGGCGGTGGCCCTTGATCTCGGCTTCGTCGCGCATGCCACCGACACTGAAGCGGTAGAATGGGCGGCCAAGACACTGCGCGATCGATTTACCGATGGAGGTTTTACCGACCCCAGGTGGGCCCACCAGCAGGATAATGGAGCCGCCGATCTCGCCTTTGAAACTGCCGACCGCGAGGAACTCCAGGATCCGATCCTTCACATCGTCCAGACCATCGTGGTGTTTATCCAAAACCTTGCGGGCCTTGGTCAGATCGATGCTGTCTTTGGAGAACATGCCCCAAGGCACATGGGTCAGCCAGTCGAGGTAGTTGCGGGTGACGGCGTACTCAGGTGAGCCGGTTTCCAGCACCGACAGTTTGTTGATCTCTTCGTTAAAGCGCTTCTGCACGGCATCAGGCAAGGTCTTGCCCTTCAGACGTTTGCGAAACTCGTCCGCGTCGGCGGTTTTGTCGTCTTTTGACATCCCCAGCTCACGTTGGATCACCTTGAGCTGTTCGCGCAGGAAGAACTCTCGCTCATGCTTCTCCAGCTTCTGGTTGACCTGCTGGCTGATCTCACCGTGCAGTTTGGCCGCATCCAACTCTTTCTTAAGCAGGGACAGCACCTTTTGCATGCGCGGCAGCAGCGAAACGGTATCCAGTACCGCCTGCAGCTCCGGCGCTTTGGCCGTGGTAATGGCGGCGCCAAAGTCGGTCAGTGGCGACGGCTCGTGCGGACCGAAGCGCTCCAGATATTGCTTGAGCTCTTCGGAGTAGAGTGGATTGAGCGGCACCAGCTCCTTCAAGGCGCTGATCAAAGCGATGGCGTAAGCCTTGATCTCTTTGCTGTCCGGGTGCTCGTCAATGGGGTAGCTCAATTCTGCCAGATAGGGTTGCTCTTGGGTGATCCAGCGCAACACCTGAGCGCGCTCCACCCCTTCGGCGACAAACTGATATTGGTCTTCGTCGGTTTTATTGATCTGATGGATCCGGACCACACACCCGGTGTCAGCCAGTTTGTTGACGTCCAACGTCCCCTCAGCGGCGTCCTGCTGCTGAGTGTGAAACAGCACCATCATCTTGTGGCTGCTGTTTTCTACGGCGTCCAGGGTTTTGGCCCATGCGCCGCCCTTGACCGCGACGGGCATGATCTGGGCGGGGAAGAAGGGGCGATTTTGCAAGGGCATGACCGGCAACACTTCCGGTCGGCTCGGCACGCTGGGCAGCAACTCGCTGCCGGTTTCCGCGTCCACTTCATTGTCGTCGAGATGGATGTGCCAGTTGGCACTGAATTCATCGATGGGGTTGTGACTCATTAAGACTGCCGTGATCCAGTAAAACACTGAGGAACTAATGGGGACGGCGTGGCTGAAAAACAAGGCGGTGGCTCAGGTTCGTGGCCGAACGGTTACTTCTACAGCAATGACTGTCCAGGTAAACGCTTGTTGGCGCTTTAATTTTGACCAGTGTCGGCGTGTAAATGAGACATTCGTCGCATTGTGAGCTGCTGGTGCGGGATCTGTTGTTACTGCTGGTTACTATTGGTGAAAACCTGTTAATGCTGGCCAACTCTCGAACAAGGAGAGTGGCAAGTGTGAGCGCCTTTCGTCACGAACAAGAAGCGTTTTGAGTCCATGATCAATATTTCATTAAACAGCGTCCAATTGCAGGCACCGATGGGGGTGCGACTGCTGGACTGGTTACGCCAGCAGGGGATCAACGTCCCATCATTGTGCGGCGCCAGCGCAAATGCGCAGAAGACGCCGTGCGACTTGTGCGTGGTGGAGGTGAATGGTGCCTTGGTGCGCAGCTGTGAGCTCAGCGTGACTCAGGCGATGGCGATCAGCACCAGCTCGGATGCGATCACCGAGCAGCGTCGTGCGGCGTTGACACGTTTGCTGGCGGACCATCCGGCGGACTGTGAGGCTCCCTGTAAGACGGCCTGTCCGGCGGATGTCGATATTCAGTCTTATCTCTATCACATTGCCCAGGGCGACGCAGTTCGTGCCAATGCGGTGGTGAAGCAAAGCTTGCCGATGCCCTTGTCGATCGGTCGGGTGTGTCCGGCGTTTTGCGAGTCCGAGTGTCGTCGCAGTGTGGTCGACGAGCCCCTGGCCATTCGTCAGCTCAAGCGTCACGCGGCGGATCTCGATCTGGCGCAGAAAGACCCGGACTTGGCGCCCATCGCTGCCCCCATCGGCAAGCGGGTGGCGATCATCGGCGCCGGGCCTGCGGGATTAGCAGCCGGCTATTCCCTAAGTCATGGCGGGGTGGAGGTGGATGTCTTCGAAGCGATGCCGGAAGCTGGGGGCTGGTTGCGCTACGGCATTCCCGAGTATCGCCTGCCCAAGGCGACGCTGGCCAAGGAGATCGCCTTGATGTGTCGCGCCGGGATGAAGATCCATACCGATCGCGCCTTGGGGCGCGATCTCGATCTGGCGCAGCTCAAGCATGATTACGACGCCGTGTGTCTGGCGGTCGGCGCGCAAAAAGCGGTGGCAATGGACTATCCCGGCTCGGATCTGCACGGTGTGGTGCTCGGGGTCGACTACCTCAAGCAGCACGCGCTGGGTCATCGTTTTGATGTGGGCCAGCGTGTGGCGGTGATCGGCGGCGGCAATACCGCCATCGATTGTGCCCGCACGGCGCTGCGTCAGGGCGCCGAGGTTACCATTGTTTACCGTCGCGGCAAGGCAGATATGCCGGCGGAGCCCTACGAGATCCATGAAGCCGAGGAGGAGGGGATCCGCTTTCTGTTTCTGAGTCAGCCGGTGGAGAATCTGGGCAATGAGCAGGGGCGTGTGGCACGGGTGAAGATCGAGGCGCTGGCACTTGGCGAGCCCGACAGCTCAGGACGGCGGCGGCCGCAGCCGACAGGCCAGTTCAGTTGGCACGAGTTTGATACCGTGATCCCGGCGGTAAGCCAAAAGCCGGACACCAGCTTCATTCCTGACGGTGCCATCCTGCTGACCCAATACAATACCGCCGATACCTGTCCCGATACGTATCTGGCGGGCAGTAATAACCTGTTCGCCATCGGCGATTTTCGCTTGGGGCCGGCGACGGCCGTAGAGGCGATCGGCGAGGGACGTCGCAGTGCCGAGGCGATGCTGCGCCTTTTTCGCGATGGCGGATTGACCTGTGTGCCGGCGCAGTTCAGCGCTCGCAAGGCTGAGCATTTAAAGCAGGTTGAGGCGCGGATCTATGGCGAGATCGTCGCCAAGCCGCGTCAGCGCATGGCAACGCTGGAGGGATTGGATCGCAGCTTCCACTTTGGTGAGGTTGAGTTGGGATTCACGCCGGAGCAGGCGATCAGCGAAGCCGCGCGCTGCCTCAGCTGTGGTTGCCAGAAGAGCGAGGATTGCGCGCTGCGTGATTGTGCCACCGAGTATCGCATCAAGGATGAGGAGATCGCGACCGATCCGGCACGGGTGCGGCCGATCGACGAGAGCACGCCGTTTATCCGGCTCGATCCCAATCGCTGTATCGGTTGTGGTCACTGTGTCGAGGCTTGCACGGAGCAGGGCGTGCATGGCGCTTTGACGTTGACCGCCGCTGGCGCGGGATCGCGGGTGAGCCCAACCGGTGCCGATCTGGCCCACTCCGGCTGTGTCCAATGTGGTGCTTGTGTTCAGGCGTGCCCTGTGGGGGCGATCACCGCCCGAACCCGCGAGCCCCAGACGCGCTCGACGGCGCTCAACGCGGTCGACACCTTGTGTACCTATTGTGGGGTTGGCTGTGGCGTACGCTTGCATGTGGATCCGGCGCGCAACCGCGTGGTCGAAGTGACCGGTGTGACCGAGTCGCCGGTCAATCAGGGCATGCTTTGTGTCAAAGGCCGGTTTGGTTTTGATTTCCTGCACTCGCCCCAGCGCCTGACACAACCCTTGATCCGCCGGGGCGATCAGCTGGTGCCCACCAGTTGGCCGATCGCGCTGCACTTTGTGGCCGATAAGCTGATGGCCTTGAAAGCGCAGTATGGCGGAGCGGCGCTGGCAGGGATCTCCTCGGCCAAAACCACCAATGAAGACAACTATCTGTTTCAGAAGTTTGTCCGCACTGTGTTGGCCAGCAACAATGTCGATCACTGCGCGCGATTGTGCCACGCCACCACCGTCACCGGATTGGAGCCCGCCATTGGCAGCGGGGCGATGACCAATGACATTGCGGGGATCGCCGAGTCGGATCTGATCCTGATCATCGGCTCCGATACGGCCAATGCGCATCCAGTGATCGCCTCACACATCAAACAGGCGATCAAACGCCATGGTGCGCGTCTGGTGGTGATCGATCCCAAACGCACCGATATGGTGGATCACGCCCTAATGCACCTGCAGCAGCGTCCCGGCAGCGACGTGATGTTGCTCAATGCCGTGATGCAGCAGATCTTGCTCGGTGGCTGGCAGGACGAGGATTATATTGCCGCGCGCACTGAAGGCTTTGAGCGGCTACGCCAAGAGATCGAGCAGCCCTGTTATGAGCCGGAGCGGGCGGAGGCGATCACCGGCGTGCCCGCAGCGCAGATCCGCCGTTTGGCGCGACTCATTGGTCAGGCAGAGAAAACCGCGGTTTTCTACGCCATGGGGATCACCCAGCACAGCACCGGCACCGACAATGTCCGCTCGCTGGCCAACCTGCAGTTGATGTGCGGCAATGTCGGCGTGACGGGGGCGGGGATCAACCCGTTGCGCGGCCAAAGTAATGTGCAGGGGGCGTGCGACATGGGCGCGTTGCCAGATTATATGCCCGGGTATCAGAAGTTGCTCGATCCTGCGGTGACGCGCCGCTTTGAGCAGCACTGGCAGACTCCCTTACCCAGCGAGCCGGGTTTGAAGCTGACCGAGATGTTCGGGGCGATGCAAAGCGGCGATCTTAAGGGGCTGTACATCATGGGCGAGAATCCGGTGCTGTCGGATCCGGATCAAGCCCACGTGCTGGCGGCGCTTAAATCGTTGGATCTGCTGGTGGTGCAGGATCTGTTCTTGACCGAGACCGCGCAGCTGGCGGATGTGGTTCTGCCGGCGGTGGCTTTCGCAGAAAAGGAGGGGCACTTTACCAACACCGAGCGTCGGGTGCAGCGGCTACATCGCGCGCTGCAACCGCCCGCGGGCGCGAGCACGGACTGGGAGATCTTGCAGTATTTGGCCCAATATATGGGCCATGAGTGGCATTACCCGAACGTGCGGGCTATCCATGACGAGCTTTGTCGGGTCACGCCCCAGTATGGCGGGATCAGCTGGGAGCGGACCTTAACCGAGTCGCTGCAATGGCCCTGTCCGACCCCGGATCATCCCGGCACCCCAGTGATGCATATGGATGGCTTTTCTCGCGTTAATAAGGCGCAATTTGCTGCGGTCGCGTATCGGGGCTCGGCGGAGCGGGCGGACGCGGACTATCCCTTGGTGCTGACCACTGGCCGTCAACTGGCCCAGTTCCATACTGGAACCTTGAGTCGCAAGACCGCCGGATTGGAGCAACTGGCGCAGCCTAAGGTGATGATCTCGGTTGAGGACGCGGAGTCGCTGGGGATCGGCAATGGCGATCGGGTACGGGTGCAAACCCGGCGGGGTGAAGTGACCGTGCCCGCATTTGTCACCCGCCGGATGCAAATGGGCGTGATCTTTATGCCGTTTCATTTTGTTGAGGCGGCGGCCAATGTGCTGACCCATGCGGCGCTCGATCCAGAGGCCAAGATCCCTGAGTTTAAGGTGAGCGCGGCACGTGTGCGGCCCGTAGCGATGGCGCAGGTTAGCTAGTCGGCTCTGCGGAGCAGATTAATAAAGGGCGCAGAGCAAAACTCTGCGCCCTTTGGCCATCAAGCGATGACGTCGCTGTGACGGCGCGTCCCCAAGTGGGGTTACAACGCGCGGATGATCCCGCCTTCGACACGTAGGCCCTGACCGTTCATGGCACGATTGCTGGTCAGGTACACCGTGGCGTCGGCCACTTCATTAACGTCGACAAAGCGCTGAAGCAAAGAGGTCGGCTCGTGATCGGCAAAATAGTTGCCGGTCAGCTCGTCGACCGACTTACCCTCTTCGGTTGCCAAGGTGTCGAAGTAGTTTTCTACGCCCTCGGTCCAGGTCGGTCCCGGCAGCACAGAGTTGACGGTGACGTTCTTGCCCTTGGTCAGCTCAGCCAATGCACGGGACAGCGACAGCAGAGCGGTTTTGGTCACCGAGTAGTGCACCATCTGACCCAACGGCTTGATGGCGCACTCGGAGGAGACGTTGACGATGCGGCCATAGTCGCGCTCCAGCATCTTAGGCAACAGCGCCCGAGCTAGGCGCACGGCGGAGAGGATGTTGACGTTGAAGTAGTGCATCCACTCGTCGTCGCTGATCTCGGCGAAGGCTTTTACCTCAAAAATGCCGGTGTTGTTGATCAGGATATCGATCCCGCCTTCAGTTTCGAGCTTGGCTAACAGTGCGTCGGTGCTGGCGGCGTCGGACAGATCGGCAGCGGCACACAGCGCTCGGCCTTCGGCGTGGGTTAGGCTGGCCAACTCTGCCGCGACTTCGGCGCAGCGCGCCTCGGTGCGACCATTGATGTATACCACGGCCCCTTCGGCCAGGTACTTCTCGGCGATCTTCTTGCCAATGCCACTGGTTGAGCCGGTCACCAAGACCCGCTTGCCCTGCAGTTGCAGATCCATATATTCACTCCCATTGATTCATCCACGATCAGGCAACGAGTGTAGTGCGCCCCTTCCCATTGCGGTAAATGATGTTTGATAATTATTGTCATAACGCATTGTTATGAATCACGGCGCGGAAAAACGTGCGCCACTTCGTTTACGCCGCCACGTCGCAATGGGTCTTGGCGGTGGGCATTGGCGCCCAGAATAGGGTGCTAAGTCGGCGTGGGGAAAGGGAAGGGCCGGGCGCTGGCGGGCAGATAGAGCGGATGGGCTGGACGGCCGCTGCAGTTGAGCGCAAGGCACTGAGGCTCGGATAACTGTGCCAGTACCTGGCGATCCCGATCCCAAAAGGCGCCATCATTGCCCCAGGCCACGAGGGTGAGATCGGCACTTTGGTGTAGGCGCTTAAGCCAGCAATCGTTATCTGGGCCGATAGGCGCCGCCGCTCGTTTGAGCTCTGCTGGTAAGGTGGCGCGGTAGGCAAACAGATTGGCGACCACCAGTTGGTTAAAGCCCAGCGATCGAGCAAAGCCCATGCAGCGGCGAATGGTGGGGTCGTCCCGATAGGCGTCGGCGGTGGCCGGGCGACAAGTGATTGAGCTGTTGCAGGAAACTATTGAAGGCAGTTTCTTTCATTGGGAATTCCTCATTTATACTAATTCTCACTTGGATTTGCGGTTGGGTGTTGTCGAAGTTGGATCTGCTCACATGTTGTATCTCGCAGTAAACCTACGGGCACACTCTGTTAACTTACGTCTGTTACCGGGCTGGAAACCTAAGAGAAAACCCAGTGCCGCGAAGTTCAGCGCAGCACCGGACAAGCTAAAACCATGTGCTAAGTCAACTTATTGGCCTTGGCTGGCTGACGTAAGATACCGGATGCCGTGCCCTTGGTACGGTTGCGGCTGCGTTTCGGTTTAGGCTTCATTCCCTGCAGCATAGCGATCACCCCAGTAATTGTGACAATGGTCATCCAGCCACATAGGACAGTAATGAGGAAGGTATACCAAGCTGGCATGGTTCGCCCTGAATGAAGGGGCATGACAAAGCGGCGCAATTTCTGACCGAAGCTCAATTCACCGAAATGGTAGGCAGAGAGAATATCCCCGCTCGTGATATCGAGGTGGGCAACACTTCCAGGTACACCAAACCAATCAGCGGACGACGTGAAGATGAAGCGGATAGTATTCCCGAGATCAGGACGCTGAGAATGGCTAACCTCCGGACTCGCTCGTCCTGGCTGCTCGTGGTTGCGTTGAGCCATGCGTTCGAGGGTCAGCTCCTCGGTTATTTCTTGGCTCTGCATCGAAGTTCGGATTGTCTTTTTATCCATCGAAGCATCGGCCAGCTGCCCTTGGGGACGCTGACGGGTGGTGCTCTGTTGCTCAACCTCATTTCCTTGGCCATTAGTGCGCCTAAAACTCTTTGGCCAGTTTGCAGAGACAAACTCCCCATCGGGGAATAAGCGGGCAACCGCATCAATACGGTCACTCCATTGTTCACCGGTGATGATCGGCTCTTCCAGCAAAAAGTTGTACTCCACATCATGCGCGCCCAGCAACTTGCCGGTGACCGTACGATAAGTGATCCCAGCCCCGGTCAAACATAAGAAAACCAAGGGTAGCAATATAACCGTGGAGCCGTGAATGTGGTTTTTGAACATGTCACTTCGGCGCGATTTGCGAGGTACCACTGTTGTCTTCCAGCGGAAACCTTTACGTAAAGGCCACCAAAGGACAAAGCCGACGATTGAGATCACGGTTCCCAGCAAAGTGACAATAGCTGCCAGATCAGCCCCGTTAAGTCCGAGTAACACGGGCTGGCGTCCAAGCAGAAAATCACGATGCAAGTGCAGTACAACAGCAAAAAAACCGGTAACATTTCTTGCTGGACGCTCATACAGTTGCTCAAGATCATCCGCAGCAAACCCCTGCTGAGTTGCGCCGTTATTGATACGGTAATAGGGCGATCCTTCAGTCGGTGCCGTTATACCGGTCACAGGCAGCGCCTGCTGCTGCATTAACTCGTCAAGCCGATCGACGGTCTGACCTTTGACAAAATTACTTTGCGCTTCATATTGCTGCCCAAACGTTTCCGGAGTTACCTGTCCCCACCAGATCATCGCCCCAACAATCGTGCCGGTCGCCAAAAGAACCACAAAGGGGATCCCGATAATAAGCCCGACCCATTTATGTAACCAGCGCATAAATGCCATTTAGTATCCCTTACATTGCATGTGAATAGTCAACGATAGGTTTTCACATTACTGGCAAAAACAATGTGATAGGAAGTCTCATTTGCATTTACTTAGGCTGGTAAATTGTATAGTTGCGATGCGTATCACAAATGCGAATCATTGCCATTCGCTGCGTCGTGCTCCGTTGCCGCTTGGTTGTCGCTGCCACTAAACTCAAGGTTTATGCCGAAGGCGAGTGGAAAGCACCTTAGCACGGTAAGGAAAAGCGCCGCTTCTGGTGCAAACTGCACCTCGCGATTGATGCCGAAACGCATGAGGTCGTGGCCGCGAAAGTCAGCCTCGTAAACGTTGCTGATAAAGAAGTACTGTCGACGCTATTGAACTTTTTACGTCGCTGTATCAAACCGGTCTCAACCGATGGTGTCTAAAACACCAAGGAGTGTCTGTCGCAAACTACTTCAGAGGAAGAAAGCAAAACCAACGATACTACCCGTGTTCAAACGCTGGATATTGGGAAGAAGAGCACCCGCGAAATGAGGTCGTCGAAGCTTTGAAAACCGGTTAATTCAAGCCGTGGAAAGTGGACAACGACTATCATCGGCGATCATTGTCTGAGGCCGGTGTTGGTCGTGACAAGAAATTCATCAGTCCGAAGCCCGGCTTGCGCGATTACGATGAGCAAGTCAGTGAAGCATTAGACTGCATGAAGGCGATGAACAGAGCCATAGGACTCGGTATGCCTGTTCGTCAGGCAGTTAATCCTTGGAAAACCCATTGGGATGGGCTTTTTCAAGATTAATTGAGCTACAACGCCGATTGGGATCCGTGTCAGAAAGAACAGGATTGATGCAAGTGGCGAAGGGACGGTTTCTGCTTGAAACCTGAAGTTCAGGCTTGCCTTAAATGTCAACACTAAGCCTTGGGTAAGGTTAAATTTGTGATGTTACGTGAATTTCCATGTTTTTTCGGTAGCTAACGTACGCCTAAATCGTCAACAATTTGCCAATGCTGCTTTCTCGAACGCTGTCAATTCTGCTGATTATATGGACTGTACTGGTAAGCCAGACGGTGCGAGCAGTTGCGTTTGAAGAATACCTGCATGGCTTGGGGTTGGAATACGGTAACCATCATATCCACGATAGTTACGACCAGCACTCCCACGCTGACAATGCCTGTCTGGCCGGTTTGTTGGTGGATTACAGCCGTGATAGCACAGTGTCGTTCATCTTTGTGTTGCCGGTGCAGCGCCCTCAAACCGTCGTTTACCGGCCCATCGTCGCGCCTATCTCGCGACTTCCCGCATTGGAACCTTCCAGCCGCGGTCCCCCTGTCTTTTCTGCGTAAACCTTAACTATTCATTGCTGTCGTTCTGTTCCCTAGACGCTCGGTGCACGGTTGCACCAGCACTTTGGCGAGCAAATGCTTTGTGTCTGCCCGTTTAAGCTGATGGTCTGTGGCATTTGCCCATTGGCTAATGGGATCACAACGGTGGCGATCGCTGTACCGATTTGATGTTGTTAGGCGCATGGCTGCCCCACATCAGGTTGGCTGTGTTTATTGCAAAAAAGACAAATTAAAAATGACAAAACCAACACTGTTAAGTGTGGCTATCGCTGCCACCCTGAGTCTTCCGACGACGTTCGCTGCCGAACAGAACACGACTGAACGCACTGCCACGACAGCAGACTCCACGTTGAACGAAGACATTGAAGTCCTGCAGATCCGCCACGTGCCACAGCCATACCGAGGCAACGTGTCCACGGATGAACTGCCTCAGGCCGTGGTTGAGATAGCCGGTGCCGATCTGGATACGATGGGGATCACCGATCTGCAGACCGCTTTGTCTCAGGTCAATGGCGTAGTGCCGATGCAGAACTTGGGTGGCCTGTGGGATGCATTTGCCATCCGCGGTTTCAGCGGTGATGAGAACCTACCGTCGGCTTACCTGATCAACGGCTTTAGCGCCGGGCGAGGCTTCAGTGGCATTCGCGATACCGCCAGCGTCGAGTACATTGAGGTGCTCAAGGGCCCTGGCTCTGCCCTGTATGGCCGGGGCGAGCCCGGCGGAACGGTTAACATTGTGACTAAGAAGCCTCAGTTCACCACCGAAGGCTCCTTGCTAATGGGCGCCGGACGCTATGACGACTACCGTTTCGAAGGGGATTTCACCACAGGTCTGACCGAAGATCTGGCATTTCGGATCAACGGCAGCTACCTCGACAGCGGCAGCTTCCGAGACACCGTCGAGACCGAAGCACTGGCGATCTCCCCCTCCCTGCATTATCACATCAGCGACGCCACCTCCGTGCTGTACGAGGGCGAGTTCCAGCGTCAAAGCAAACCGTTTGACCGCGGGATCGTCGTTCTGGAGGGACAGGATCCACTGGACCGTCATACCTATTTGGGTGAACCCGGTGATGGTGATCACGAGGTGGACGCCCAAGGTCACCAATTGACCCTGTTTCATGACATCGCCGACAACTGGCGCCTGTCTGCAGGTATGGGCTACCGTACCTCCTCACTGGTAGGACAATCGAGCGATCCAGAACTGTCTCCTGGCCGCCAGCTGATCTTTGAAGACGGCGAAACCCTGAGCCGTCAACAACGCAACCGTAACCACAGCACCGAAGACGTTTCCGTCCGTTTTGAGCTCAGCGGCGAGCTGGATTGGATGGGGGTTCGTCACAACCTTCTGTCCGGTGCCGATGCCTACGACTTCACCTACGACAACATAATGAGTCGTTGGCGCCCGAACCCGGGTGAAACCACCTATTCCATTAACATCTACAATCCGGTTTATGGCCAGGTTGCGCCAGATGTCTCTCCGGTCACGGACCGCACCGAGCACCACCAAGCCATTGGCTTCTACCTGCAGGACATGATCGAGCTGAGCGATCAATGGCAGGTACTGGTGGGGGCACGCTTTGACCATCTAAAACAGACCATCACAGACCACTTGCTAGACCCGTCCGATGACGGCCACGAACAAGAGATCAGCCAGTCCCGAGTAAGCCCGCGGGCCGGTCTGGTGTATCAACCTGTTGAAGGGCTGAGCCTCTATGCTAGCTACTCCGAAGGCTTTAACCCCAACTCCAACACCGACCGTAATAACGAAGGCTTTGACCCAGAGGAAAGCAAGGCCACTGAGCTGGGAGCGAAGTTTGAAGGCGAGTGGTTCTCCGGATCTGTGGCGCTGTTCCAAGCCAACAAAACCAACGTGCTGACCGGCGATCCTATCGATCCGACCTTTATGGCGGCGATCGGCAAGGCGCGTAGCCAAGGGGTCGAGCTGGACCTTACCGCCATGCTGAGCGAGAGCACTCAGTTAGATCTCAGCTACGCCTGGATCGATGCCGAGACCCGCAATACTGTCACTGACGCCGATTGGGGTGTGGAGATCCCTGCCGGCAGCCCACTGCTCAACATCGCCGAGCACAGCGGCTTTGTGAATCTGCGTCACAACGCCCACCTAGCCGGCCGCCCGCTCGAGGTCGGTGGCACCTATCGCTACGTTGGCGAGCGCTTAGGAGATACGGTGGATCCTGACTTCTGGCTGCCAGCCTACGACCGGGTGGATCTGTTCGCTACGGTTGAGCTGAGTAACCACCTGCTGCTGCGCGCTCGGATTGAAAACCTGTTTGATACCGAGTATCTGGCTTCTTCCTACGCCCGTCTTTGGGTTCAGCCGGGCGAGCCACGAAACGCGCAGTTGACACTGCAATACCGATTCTAAAACGGATGAGATAACTCGGCGCCTCCGCTCTTTTGGAGGCGTTTTATTTGCTAGTGTTTTTGGGTTTCTCCACTCGCAGAGTGGAGCAGCTCCACACTTCGGTTGATTCAGTGGGACAGCGAACGCATTCACCTCAGCCGAGGCCAAAATCATTAATCGTATTCGTCGTATTTTAACAGAATTAGGGAGTTACCATGGTTAACCCTGTCGTTGTCGCAGAGTCACTGTGCGTGAAATTTGGGAATCATAACGTACTTGATGACGTTAGCTTTTCTGTCAATCAGGGTGAAATATTTGCGCTGTTAGGTGGCAACGGGGCGGGTAAATCCACCACCCTAAAGACCTTCCTTGGGACAGTGACTCCTTCTGCGGGCAGCGCATCGGTAATGGGGCATTCGGTTGGCTCAGAGAATGGTGCGATCCGCAATAAAATCGCCTATTTACCAGAGTCTGTGATGCTCTATGGCCACATGACCGGCATTGAGAATATTGAGTACTTTTTGTCGCTGTCAGGTCTAAATCAAACGCGCTCCAGTGTCGAAGCAGCCTTAACGCGCGTGGCGTTGCAGCCAATGGCCTGGCATAAAAAGATGTCAGATTATTCCAAAGGCATGAGACAGAAAACGGCCATTGCGCTGGCTTTGCTGCGTGAAGCGCCAGTTCTGTTCTTGGATGAGCCCACTTCCGGCCTGGATCCAAGTGCCATTGATGAATTTAACCAATTGGTCACGGCTTTAGCCCATGGCGGTGCAACCGTCTTTATGGTGACGCACGATGTGTACGGCGCTTGTCAGGTTGCCCATCGCATCGGTTTGTTGGACAGCGGAAAAATCGTCGGCGTATTTGAGCGCAATGGCAATCAACCGATCGATACCGAAGCGGTCCACACCGCTTTTGCCAAGAGAACAGCGTAATGAACATCATCAAGTTAGTTATGCGTGACGAATGGCGTTATTGGCGACGAACACGGGTCGCAACCACCGTTATTCTAATTGGTGTTGTCTTGTCCCTCGCCTCGGTTGTGATTAATTCGATTGAAATGCGTCAGGCCGCCGTTGAGCGAGCTGAGCTGCAACGCACATCAGAAGCCAATTTCATCGAGCAACCTGACAAACATCCGCACCGCATGGTCCATTACGGCCATTATGTGTTTAGAGCACCTTCTCCCCTTAGCATCATCGATCCTGGTGTTGATGCCTATACGGGAACGGCCATTTTTCTGGAGGGTCACCAACAAAACAGCGCCATGTTTGCTGATCAGCGCCAATCCAGCGGCATGACGCGTTTTAGTAGCCTATCACCGGCGTTTATGTTGCAGGTTATTGTGCCTTTGATGCTGATTATGGTGGGCTACTCCTGCATGACCCGCGAGCGCGAAGCCGGCACCTTACACGTTTTGATCACTCAAGGGGTGAAGGTGAGAGACATCCTGATAGGCAAGTTTCTCTCCGTCTTGGGCAGTGGCGTTCTCATGCTGTTACCGCTCATCCTCGCCAGTCTTTGGGCGAGTGTAAGCGGTGAGTCAGTGACGATCACCGCCAGTTTTGTCCTGGGATATGTCCTCTATATCCTTATTTGGAGTGCGATTGTCCTTTGGGTTTCGAGTATAAGTGCGCGCAGTAACGCAAGCTTCGCCATCTTGATTGGCCTATGGGTTGTCTTCTGTATTCTCGTTCCACGGATCGGTAGCTCGACTGCAGCCACCTTGGTTACATCGGCAGGGAAACTTGAAACGGACTTTGCTGTTCGAGAGGAGCTACGTACCCTGGGCAACGGGCACGATGCGTCCGATCCAGCCTTTGTAAAGCTGAAGCAGGACTTGTTGGATCAATACGGTGTTGACGACATCGCTGACCTTCCGATTAACTTCCGTGGTGCCGTGGCAACGCATTCTGAAAAAGTGCTGACAGACGTGCTTAATAAATATGCTGACGCACGGATGGAAGAGGAGCTCTCGCAGGCTGAGATCGCGCGCCAGTTTGGCTGGCTATCCCCTATGGTGTCGATGCGTACCTTGTCGATGATGATCTCAGGGACAAACCTGGAAACCCATCATCGATTTTTACGGGAAGCTGAAAGCCTCAGGTACGACTTTGTCCAAGCACTCAACCACGTTCATGAGCATGATTTGGATTATGACGCGGATGTCAGTCGCTATAAAAATGAAGAAACGGCCAAAGCCGCGCGCGTTGATGCCAGTCACTGGGATGTACTTTCGGAATTTTCATTTGAGCCGGAGTCCAGCACCTTCCGATTGAGTCACAGCATGGTTTACGCCCTCCAACTGTTGTTTTGGTTGGGGCTGATGTTGTTACTCATAAAGCAAGCAAGCAGAAGAATACTGTAATGGTTCTATTTTCCGATTTGGTTCGAGAGTTTCGATTCCTCTCTAAACAGCGTTACATCGTCCTGTTTTTGTTCGCGGTATTTTTGCTCTCCGCGTTTGCCGTCTGGAGCGGTGTGACGGACTCCCATCAGCAGCAAGTGGCGATTGAACGCTTGTTGGAGAAGGATGCGGTCGATAGAGAGAGCGTATTGGCCAAGCAGGTCGATTATGGCGATGCTGCCTATTACAGCTTTCATTTTACCTATGATGAGCCTTCGCCCTTGGCCTTTGCGGCCATGGGGCAACGCGATGTGTATCCTTGGAAGCATCGCATTCGTATGTTGGCACTGGAAGGGCAGATCCACGAAACGGATGCAGAAAACCCTGAGTTATCGCTATTAGGGCGATTCGACTTTGCCTTTATCATCAGTGTTCTGCTGCCCATCTTCGTCATTCTCCTATTGCACGACTTACGCTCTGCTGAGCGTGAAGCCGGACGATACGATCTCTTGGTAGTGACGGCGAAGAACCCATATAAGCTTTGGACGGCACGGGCACTGGTGCTTTCTGCTTTTCTTGCTGCGGCCATGCTTTTGCCTCTTATCGTCGGGGCCGTTGTCATGCAAGCGCCGCTGTTGAAAACAGGGTTAATGGCGCTTCTCGCACTGGGCCATTTACTGTTTTGGGTGGTGCTGACCATGGTGGTCGGGCGCGTGATGATGGCCCGTGGGCAAAGCTCCCCTCGCATCGCGTCGGCCTTGCTTGCCGGATGGCTCGCGCTAACGGTGATCCTGCCGGTTGTGGGTGAGACTGTGATCAATCAACTTATCAGGAGCCCTAACGGTGGCGAGATTGTTCTGCTGCAACGAGAAGCGGTGAATGACGCTTGGGATAAACCTTTCGCAGCGACATGGGATGAGTTCTTGAAAACGCATCCTGAGTGGGCAGAGCACACTGAAATGGAATCGTCGTTTCATTGGAAATGGTACTACGCATTCCAGCAAGCGGGCGACCAGCAGGCGGCAGAGCTATCGCAGGCCTATCGTGATGCGATTGTGAAAAAAGACCATGCTGCAGGCTTGCTGTCATTGTTCTCGCCACCGATGTTGGTGCAGAGGTTGATGTTATCGCTGGCGGAGACCGACGTTGCTGCATCACTGGCTTATGAGCAAAGTGTTCGAGACCACCATAGAGCGTTGCGCCTTTATTTCTACCCGCTGCTGTTTGAAAAAGGTGAATTCGACAGTCAGGAATTAGCTGACATTCCAGTTTACGGTTCTCACACCGTTAGGTATTGATGCGCCTGGTTGATACCAGTTTGTTCGAAACATTGTTGTATATGATCAGGGCCTGAAGCAAAGCAATGCTTCAGGCCCTGTTTTTTGGGCGCCCAGTAATGCGAAATTGATGGAGCCTGGCGGGCTGCCCGCATTAAAGGTGCTCCTTGTCTATCCGCGTGATGCTCGCAATTGCAATACTGACGTGCTCTCAGGGCAGAGCAGGACTGAACGGCACTCAATTCAACACGATTGAATTCTGCCGGATCAAGTAGAATTTCAGTGATCGCTACTGGCGCCTTTGCGCTCCTTTGTCTCTCTGCTTGCTCCCGCTAAATCCAGTTGCCGTTATCCGCTGAGATCAGCGCCAGTGCGCGCTCGGCGATTGCGCGGGCGTCGTTTAGGGGAAGATACGGGATGGTTTGAGCGCCACAGGCGAGGCCCAGCTCTAGGGATGCCAATTGGTTGCGGCGCTGGCTCGGGCTTTGGGTGATGGCCACGTGCTGAACCTTTTGCAGGGCGATTAAGGTCCATTGATGGCCGAGTGCGCCGGAGTGGATCCAGCAGTCGTTGCCTTCGAGCCGATAGCCCCAATTGCGATAGCGTAAGTAGAGAATGCCGCAATACAGCGTGGCACCGAGCCAAAGCAGTAACGTTAGCGGTATTGGCGCGTGCGCCAGCGTGGCCAAAGCGGGGGCAATAAAGGTCAGGGGCCCTCGACGCCAAAACCAACCGATATGGATGCGGTGGTAATGGGTGGGGAGCGCGCTGGCGCGGCTGCTGAGCTGACTGAGTTGCGGCAGGAGGCTGGCAATGTTCTGGCGAAGCAGACTGGGGATCAACATAGGGCGGCTGCCCCGTTGCTCTATCTCACTGCCGGTGACTTGCTTGAAACTCACCGTCCACAGCTTGAGGATGCGGGCCAACAGCGGCTGGCGAAATTGCACCGCTTGAACCCGGTGCAGCGCGAGGACGTCGTGTTGTTTGGCGACTAAGCCGCCGGTGCGATGCAGGGCGTTATCCTGCAGCGTCAGTCGATAGGGGTGGTATTTGAGGACGGCGGAGAGGATGGAGATCAGCGAGAGCAGCAACAGCAGGCCCAGCGCAGCACTGAGCCCCAGCAAGAGCAGGCTGGACAGGGTTTGTGGCTGCAGTTGGTCAAGCCAATGACTGACGCTTTGAAACAGGGCGCTTTGCTGAACGGCGGGTTGATCTAACTGGCCGAAGATCGGGCTGAGGAGTATGGCCAACCAGAGTAAGTTGTTTTGGTAGAAGCCAAACTTGATCAGCGCTGAGGCCGGTGGCTGACTCAGCACCTGGCTGGTTGGGCTCTCCGGGCGGGTGGCGTTCTCTGCGACTTGGGTGGCGTTTTGGCGCGGCGCTGTGCTGATCAGCCGCTGCTTAAGCTGCAGGGCTTGCCGGTAGCTGATGGCGGCGAGCGTTGCTTCGTCCTTTTTCGAGCCGGCGGTTTCAACCACCAGACTGTAGAGCCCCATCGGCCGGTAGTAGAGTGGCTGCTCAAGCCGGACGTTCTGGATCTTATCCAGCGGGATCTCCTGCGCCTTTTTCACTAGCACACCCAGCGTCAGCCCTAGTTTGTCATCGAGCAGGCGAAAACGAAACTTGGCCCACTGAACGACGGCGTACAGCAATACCAGTAGACCGAACCCTGTGCCGATCAGCCCAAGCCAAAACGCACTGAACCCTTGTTGCCAGCCGGCAAACAGCAGGGGAATGAGGGCGTAGCCATTGCTGACGATGCTGCGGATAAAGCTTAGCGAGAAGCTGACGATGGACCAAGCCGACAGGCGGGACCAATGCTCGAATCGACGGGCCATGTTAGCGCTCTGTCCGGTTGTCGCTGGCGTGCGGCGCGGGGGGGAGGGAATCCTCAGTGCGCTGGGCTAGTTCGTTATCCTTGTTAAGCCCGCTTCGGGCCAACAGATGTTGGCGCAATTGCTCGGCTAGCGGAGTGGACAGGCCGGGCAGCTCGATCTCAGCCGCGCCGCTGCCGGCACTGAAGCAGCGCAGTGTGCTGAGCTTGAATCGACGCTCTACGGGTCCCTGCGACAGGCTGATGTGTTGCAGGCGGGTGTAGGGCAGTGAGATCCGGCGCTGCCAGAACACGCCGTATTGCATCAGCAGCTCGTGCTGGCACACACCATAGTGGCGGGTTTTGGCCAGTGCGTGTCGCCACAGCAGCAAGAGGCACATTGCCAGTGCAAAGCCACTGAGCAGGGTCATGGCGATGGCCGCTGGTGGGGTAATGATAAAGACAATCAGGCCGGTAAAGAGCGTGAGTAGCAGAATGACCGGCAGCGCGGTGCTCAGTAGCACCTCCTGCGGATGGGCGGGATCGACCGGCGTCAGTGCGATCTGATCAAATCCTTGCCAGTGTTCGGGCGGCAGCAGCGTGCGGGTGTGTTGGGGCGCGCCGCCAGAGTTTGCATTATCGGGATCGGCTGCGGTGATCTGTGAGGGGTCGGTCATCAAACGGGCTCCGGCGTGGTGTCTTGCTCACTATATCAGTGGCTTAATCTCAGGAGCCAGCACCAAAACGTTGATAAAGATGTCTGCTGCCGATCGCCTTGGATGCCTACATACCTACGTGCCGGTCAACATCAACAACAGCCACGCAGGGCCGGGGAGCCTTTGCACGCGTTGTTAGATCAACGTTTGCCATGGGGTGTGGTTGCGATGATCTGCTTGTTGTTTCCTCTCGTACAAGGCGGTTCAAAACTCGATAAAAGCCGTTTGCCCCGGAGATGAAACGCGGGCAAATAAGGAGGTCACATGGCTGCACGCTTGACCATTTTCAATGACAGCGAGTGCACTTTGTGCAGCAAAGAGATGGCACATCTGATGGCGCGGGATCCATTGCATTTGATCCGCCTGGAACCGCTGGGTCAAGCTGATCTGGCCCAGCGCTACCCTTGGCTCGATATCCGCTGTGCGAACCAAATTTTACATGGCGTCACCGCAGACGGTGAGGTATTGACCGGACTGGATGTAACCCACGCCGCCTGGTCGCTGGTGGGGTTGGGCTGGTTGACCGCGCCGCTGCGCTGGCCGGGCCTTCGCTGGTTTGCCGATAGGGGGTACGGTGCGTTTGCTACTCATAGGCAACGGATCTCCGCTTGGTTTGCCTCTGGCGAGAGATGCCAATGCGGTCAGCGTGGCGGCGAGGCTCCCGGACGGGAGCGGCGCTGATGGCGCATTATGTACTGGTGGTGGGAGCCAGCGGCGGTATTGGCACGGCGGTCTGTCGGGCTTATGCCGAGCGGGCCTCGACCGCCCGCGTTGTTGCCATTAGCCGAACCGGGTTGGATTTTGATCACCCCAAGGTGCGCGCTTTGAGCTGCGATCATCAGCCGGGTTCTATCCGGGCGTTGGTCGAAGCGCATCCCGCTTGGTTTCGCCAGCTCACCCGCGTGGTGATCTGCAACGGTCAGTTGCACAGTGACGACTTTCAGCCGGAAAAACGCATCGAGCAGCTCGACAGTGAGGCGATGATGATGCTGTTTCAGATCAACACCGTCACGCCCATGCTGTACCTCAAAGCCTTGCTGCCTTGCCTACCTCCAGACAATACGTTTCGGCGCGAAAAATTGGCGGCCTCGCTGCACAGTCAACCGCGGATCGTTGTCACTGTGCTGAGCGCCCGAGTGGGCTCGATCACCGACAACCGGGCGGGCGGCTGGTACAGCTATCGCGCTTCCAAAGCCGCACTGAATATGGCGCTGAAAACCGCTGCCATCGAGTGGTGGCGCCGTAATAGTGCAGTGAAGCTGTTGGCGTTTCACCCGGGAACCACGAATACGCCATTGTCCCAGCCGTATCAGTCTCGAGTGCCGCCGGCAAAGTTGTTCAGCACCGATTTTGTGGCGCAAAAGCTCATTGCTCAGATGGACAGGGCCTTGCCGGACGGAGCGTTGTCCTTCGTTGATTGGGCCGGTTGCGACATCGATTGGTAAGCATTGATGGGAAAAGGGCGCCAATTCTTCAGGCTTTTGTTTGCGATGGTGATCAAGTCTGATCCGACTCACGGATGGTTTTATTCAACGGGCGTACAATTCGGCCATCAAAATAAGACGCTAGTGAGTTACTGTGCCGCTCAGATCCCTACATCAGCAGGCGTTAGGCCTGATCCAGAACCCCAACCTGACCCCAAAACAGAAAGAGCTGGCGCTGTATCAGACGCTGGAAGCCAGCTTACCCACCTGTGCGTATCCCGCTGCAGTCTCGGCGGCGGTTGAGCAGGGTCTTCTGCATGAGATGTTCGAAAGCGCTGCGCCGTTTAAGCCGCGTTATCTGTTGCCGGACTACCAGAAAGCGTTCGCGCAGGGCAGTGATTATCTGGAACTCGCGCCGCCGCAAGATCTGGATGAGGCGATCCAGTTTCTGATCATCCTCTATCAAAACGTGCCGTCGGTGACCACGTTCCCGGTGTTTCTGGGCCATCTGGATCAATTGCTTGAGCCCTTTGTCTGCGAGCAGCTTAGCGATCCTCAGTTGGACCGAAAGATCCGCCTGTTCTGGCAGATGATCGATCGCACCGTGCCGGACTCCTTTGCCCACGCCAATTTAGGGCCGAAGGACAGTCGGGTGGGGCGCGCGATCTTGCGCGTCGATGCGGCACTTGGCCAGTCGGTGCCGAACCTGACCTTCCGTTATGAAGCGGGTGTGACGCCGGACGATCTGTTGGCGCAAGTGGGCCAGAACATCATCGATTGCAACAAGCCACACATTGCCAACCATCCAGCCATTGCAGCGGACTTCGATGGCGATTACGCCCAGGTGAGTTGTTATAACTCGTTACATGTTGGCGGTGGCGCCCACACCATGATGCGACTGAATTTGCGCGTTTCGTTTGCGCGTTGTGATGGCAGCGTCGATGACTACATCCGCCGCGTCGTACCTGAGTGTACGGCGTTGATGGTGCAGGCGATGCGCCACCGCATCGATTTTTTGGTGGAGCAGTCCGGCTTTTTCCTGGGCAACTTCCTGGCGACGGAAGGCTTGATCGATCTCAACCGCTTTAGCGCCATGTTCGGGATCTACGGTTTGGCGGAGCTGGTCAATCAATTGATGAAGGCGGGCGGTATGCCGGGGCGTTACGGTCAGGATCCGCAGGCCATGGAACTGGCGGAGCGGATCGTCAGCGCCTACCGCGACGCCATGCGCGGCCATCAGGTGGCGCACTGCCACAACGGCCGGTTGGTGTTTCATTCGCAGTCCGGGATCTCCAGCGACACCGAGGAGACGGCGGGAACCCGTATTCCCATTGGCGAGGAGCCCGATGCGGTCAGCTACATTCGGTATTGTGCGCACCTGCACCGCTATTTCGATGCTGGGATCAGTGACATCTTCGCGTTGGAGCCGACCATCCGTCAGAACCCTCAGGCGCTGACGCGGCTGATCAAAGGCGGCTTTGCTCTGGGGCTGCGCTGTTTTACCGCCAATGTCAGCGATAACGATCTGGTGCGGGTGACCGGCTATCTGGTCAAGCGCTCGGACATTGAAAAATTCCGCGTTGGGGCAGAGCGCCATCAATCGACTTTGCTTGGGGCGGAAGCGGTGGATGTCGCGGGGATCCTCAACCGCCGGGCGCGGGTGATCAGCCATGAAACGGTGCCACTGACGACGTGGTCCTAACCGCGATGGGCGAAACCAGGTGCACCGAGTTGGGCGTGATCAACCGTATCTTGCCGTTTAGCTGTGTTGATGGCCCGGGCAGTCGCATGGTGGTGTTTATGCAGGGCTGCAATATGGACTGCCCCAGTTGCCACAATCCGCAGACCATAGGGCAGTGCAACCATTGTATGAGCTGCGCACCGCACTGCCTTGAGGGCGCTATCGTGGCGAGTCGCGCAGGAGAAAGTGTGCGGCGGCTTCATCTTTGCGCGCAGTGCCGTCAGTGCGATCGCTGTCTTGCTGCCTGTCCACGGGGGGGCGATCCTCGCAGTCGCCAACTGAGCGTGGCGGACTTGGTGACGGAGATCGGCCAGCACGCCATGCTGCTCGATGGCGTCACCTTCTCCGGCGGTGAAGCGACGCTGCAACACCGGTTTTTAGCGCAGGTGTTTACCGCGCTCAGGCGCGAGCCCAATTGCGAGCATTTGTCAGTCTTACTCGACTCCAACGGCTTGTTGTCCGAGCGTCACTGGCCAGAGTTGCTGCGCCAATGCGATGGCGTGATGTTGGATATCAAGGCATTGGATAACGGCTTGCATCGACAGCTCACCGGGCGAAGCAATGTCCGGGTGCTCGACAGCGCGCGCCAGTTGGCACAGGCCAACAAATTGATGGAGTTGCGTTGGCTGGTGATCCAAGACGTTAATGATACAGCGGCCGAGCTTGAAGGTTTGATCGAGCTGATCCGCGGTTTCCCTCACCCCGTGCCGTTGCGTCTTAATGGCTATCGACATCATGGTGTGCGTCAGCAGGGCAAGCAGTGGCCGGAGACCACCGAGCATCGATTAAGCGAGCTGATCGCCTATCTTCGGGCGCAGGGGATCGAGGCGTACAGCGGCCAGCTTTAGATCGATTAAATAAGGTTGTTAAGTGGACGAGCAATAGTTTCGTCAGAACCGTTTAGTGCAACGCGAATGGTGCTGAATGGTCATCCAGTCTGGTCACTGCCAGTCGCTGCTCATGGCGTTATGTCGGCCAGCACCAGATCGGTCAGCGGGGTGCAACAGCAAGGCAGGATCTCGCCGCGCCGGACGTATGCCATCGGCGGCGTCAAGTAACGGACTTCACCGCTGAGCAGTTGGGTCTTGCAGGCGCTGCAGTAGCCTTGCCGACACTCGCTGTAGTGGCCTCGGGGCGTTAAAGAGGCGAGCAATGGCTCGCCTTCTGTGTGCGCCCAAGTGTCGCGCCCTTGGTTGATGCGGTGGCGTTTGTTCACGTTAGAGCTTAAATCCGGCCAGATCGTCGTGATCGATCTCATTGTCGATCTGATTGGTCAGATAGGAGCTCACTTCCACTTCCTGTGGCGCCACTTGGACGGCATCCGACTCCAGCCACTTGCTCATCCAGGGCAGGGGGTTGGTGCGTTTATCGAAGATCGGTTTCAGGCCGATCCCCGCCATGCGTTCGTTGGTGATGAACTCGACGTAATCTTCGATGATCTGCTGATTCAGTCCCATCATGGAGCCGTCTTTGAACAGGTAAGACGCCCAGGCTTTTTCCTGCTCGGCCGCGCGGCGGAAGATCTCAATCGAGTCGGCGTGACATTCCAATGCGATCTCGGCCATGTCGGGATCATCCCGGCCATCGGCCATTAGGTTGAGCATATGCTGGGTGCCCACCAGGTGCAGTTGTTCGTCACGGGCGATCAAGCGAATGATCTTGGCATTGCCCTCCATCTTTTCCCGCTCGGCAAAGGCGAAGGAGCAGGCGAACGAGACGTAAAAGCGCACCGCCTCCAGCACATTGACGGACATTAGGCACAGATAGAGCTTTTTCTTCAGCCCCCGCAGGCTCACGGAGACCGTTTGCCCGTTGATGGTGTGCTCGCCCGGGCCCAATTGCTGGTAGTGCTGGGTGGCGCTGATCAGATCGTCGTAATAACCGCTGATATCGCCGGCGCGCTTGAGGATCTCCTCATTGACGACGATGTCATCAAACACGGTGGCCGGATCCGCCACGATGTTGCGGATAATGTGGGTGTACGAGCGTGAGTGGATGGTCTCGTAGAAAGACCAGGTTTCTATCCAGGTTTCCAGCTCGGGCAGCGAGACCAGCGGCAGCAGTGCCACGTTCGGGCTGCGGCCCTGAATGGAATCGAGCAGGGTCTGATATTTCAGATTGGACAGGAAGATGTGCTTTTCATGCTCCGGCAGCGCGTTGAAGTCGATGCGATCTTGGGTCACATCCACCTCTTCCGGACGCCAGAAGAAGGAAAGCTGCTTCTCGATTAGATCTTCGAAGATCCGATGACGCTGCTGATCGTAGCGCGCCACATTGACCGGGTTACCAAGAAACATCGGCTCCTTGAGCGCGTTGTTGTTTACCCGGGAAAAAGTGCTGTAGTGATGGCTCATGATGGCTCCTAGATCTTGCACGCGCCGCCGGCACAATCGTCCTCGGCTTCGATTTTGGCACTGGTTTGCGAGTCGGTCTGACCGTCCCGGGTGTTTTGGTAATACAGGGTCTTGAGGCCATAGCGGTATGCCAATAACAGATCCTTGAGCAGAACCGTCATGGGCATGCGGTTGCCGTCAAAGCGGCCTGGATCGTAGTTGGTGTTGGCCGAGATCGCCTGATCGACAAACTTTTGCATCAGGCCAACCAACTGCAGGTAGCCGTCGTTGGAGGGAATGTCCCACAGCAGCTCGTATTTATTGGCCAGCTCCTCGATGCCAGGCACCACCTGCTTCATCACCCCGTCTTTGGAGCCCTTGACGCTCACCAGGCCGCGCGGTGGCTCGATGCCGTTGGTGGCGTTGGAGATCTGGCTTGAGGTCTCCGATGGCATCAGCGCGGACAGGGTGGAGTTACGCAGGCCATGCTCCTGAATGTCGGCTCGCAGTTGCTCCCAGTCCAGATGCAGCGGCTCGTCGCAGATCTGATCCAGCGCCTTTTTGTAAGTATCGATCGGCAGTATGCCTTGGGCGTAGGTGGTTTCAGCAAACGCAGGGCAAGCCCCTTTCTCTTTGGCCAGGTTATTGGAGGCCTTGAGCAGGTAATACTGGATCGCTTCAAAGGTCTGATGGGTCAGCGCATTGGCGCTGCCATCGGAGTAGCGCTTGCCGCGCTTGGCCAGGTAGTAGGCGAAGTTGATGACACCGACGCCCAGGGTGCGGCGGTTCATGGTGCTGATCTGTGCCGCTTTGATGGGGTAGTCCTGATAATCGAGCAGGTTGTCCAGGGCGCGTACCGCCAGCTCCGCCAGCTCCTCCAACTCGTCCAGATTGTCGATGGCCCCCAAGTTAAAGGCGGAGAGGGTGCAGAGGGCGATCTCTCCTTGCTCGTCCTCGGTATGGGAGAGCGGCTTGGTGGGCAGGGCGATCTCCAGACACAGGTTGGACTGTTTGATCGGCGCCACCTTGGGATCGAACGGGCTGTGGGTATTGCAGTGATCCACGTTTTGAATGTAGATCCGCCCGGTGCTGGCGCGCTCTTGCATCATAAGGCTAAACAGCTGGATCGCTTTGACGCGCTTCTTGCGAATGCTGTCATCCTGCTCGTATTGGCAGTAAAGCCGCTCGAACTCGACCTGATCGGCGAAGAAGGCGTCGTACAGGCCGGGCACGTCCGAGGGGGAGAACAGGGTGATCTCGCCGCCATCCACCAAGCGCTGATAGAGGGTGTGGTTGATCTGCACGCCATAATCCATATGGCGAATGCGGTTAGCGTCAGTGCCTCGATTGTTCTTCAGCACCAGCAGATCTTCCACTTCCAGGTGCCACAAGGGGTAGAACAGGGTGGCGGCCCCGCCACGGACGCCGCCTTGGGAGCAGGACTTGACCGCGGTCTGGAAGTGCTTAAAGAAGGGCAGCAGGCCAGTATGGAAGGCTTCGCCGCCGCGGATCGGGCTGCCCAGGGCTCGAAGGTTACCGGCATTGATCCCGATCCCGGCACGTTGGCTGACGTATTTGACGATGGAGCTGGAGGTGGCGTTGATGGAGTCCAAGCTGTCGCCACATTCGATCAACACGCAGGAGCTGAATTGACGTGTTGGCGTGCGCACCCCGCTCATGATCGGCGTTGGCAGGGAGATCTTGAACTGGGAGCTGGCGTCATAGAAACGCTTGACGTAGTCCAGCCGGGTGGTTTTGGGGTAGTGCGCAAACAGGCAGGCGGAGACCAGCATGTAGAGGAACTGAGCACTTTCGAACACCTCGCCGGTGACTCGGTTTTGCACCAGGTATTTGCCTTCCAACTGCTTAACTGCGGCGTAGGAAAACTTGGTATCGCGCCAATGATCGATATGGCGGTTGAGCTCGTCGAGTTCATCAAAGCTGTAATCCGCCAAGATATGGGGATCGTAGCGGCCGGTTTCGACCAGCTTGACCACATGATCATACAGGTGCGGCGGCTTGAATTGTCCGTAGGCCTTCTTGCGCAGATGGAACACCGCCAAGCGTGCGGCCAGATACTGATAATCCGGCGCTTCGGCGCTGATCAGATCGGCGGCGGCTTTGATGATGGTCTCGTGGATCGCTTCGGTTTCAATGCCATCGTAGAAATGGATATGGGCGGCTAATTCAACCTGTGAGACAGAGACGTTGTTCAGGCCGTCTGCGGCCCAGTAGATCACCCGGTGGATCTTCTCCAGATCGATAGGTTCCTTGCGACCGTTGCGCTTTGTAACGAGAAGGTTGCTGTTCATTGGGCGCGTTCCTTCGCAGTAGTATTGTTTGCGCTTGTGTTATTAACGTGTGGATACATTGTGGGCAACTACAAGATGTAGTGTTTGTGTGGGTGATGTAGCCAACATAGTGTGCCTGTGCGTGGCATGCAATAGGAACGGCAGAAGAAATTTTCAGCAGTTGGTCAGCAGCGCAGGCGGGGAGCGGAGAGGGCAGCTTAATCGCATTTGTTAATCGTTGTAATCGGAAAAACAAGTTGATTACAAGCTGGGCGGGAATGGGTGGATTCTTGCCCAGCGTGACGAACAGCGAGCGGGAAGATCAGCTCAATCCGACCAGATCCAGGATCGCCAATGGGGATTCAATTGCATGTTGGGCGGGCCAGCGCTCGGGCTGATCCTGTGCGCTGAGATAACCCCATAACGCAACGACCCCGGTCATCCCAGCCCGCTGGGCAGCCACCATGTCCCGCTCAGCATCGCCGATGTAGAGGATCTTCTCCGGCTGGACGCCGATCTGCTCGGCGGCCAGCAACAGCGGCTCTGGGTGCGGCTTAGCAACCGTGAGCGTATCGCCGCTGATCTGGCTTTTGCTGTGGCGAAACAGCGGCCATTCGGCGAGCAAGGGCGTGGTGAGCCAGCCGGGCTTGTTGGTCATGATCCCCCAAGGGATCTGGGCGTGATCCAACGCTTGGATCAGGGCATCGATCTGGTCAAAGGCGCGGGTGTCGACGCTGATCGCCTGGCGATAGGCGTTCAGCAGCGCTGCGCGCAGCGGGGCGACGTCGGTACGAGCATAGTGCGCTCCCAATGCGGCGCCGAGCAGACCGGCGGTGCCGTGGGAGCTGACTTGGCCAGCGGTTGTCATGCTGATCGGCGGATAGCCGTATTGCTGGAGTGCGACGTTGGTGGCCCGGCCGAGATCCGGTGCGGTATCCAGCAGGGTGCCATCTAAGTCAAACAACACCCCTTGATAAGCGTGGGTCATGTTTTCAGGCCTCTGGCTTGGTGGCGTGGATCAGATAATTGATCTTGGTGGAGCGGGTCATGCTGAAGCTTTGGATCAGCGGGTTGTAACGGACGCCATCGGCGTGCTCGGCCCGCAAACCGGCTTGTTCGCACCAACGGATCAGCTCTGAGGGGCGCAGGTACTTGTTGTAATCGTGGGTGCCCTTTGGCAGCACCTTGGCGATCTGCTCGGCGCCGACGATGGTCAACAGGTAGGCTTGTGGCGTCTTGTTGATGGTGGAGAGAAACAGGTGGCCACCGGGCTTGACCATGGCGGCGCAGGCGGCGACGACGGAGGCGGGATCTGGTACGTGCTCGAGCATCTCCATGCAGGTGACCACATCGTATTTGCCAGCAAAGTCGGCGGCGTGTTGCTCGGCGGTGCAGTTGAGGTAGTCGATCTCGACGCCGGACTCGAGTGCGTGCAGGCGGGCCACCTCAAGCGGCTCTTCGCCCATGTCCAGTCCGGTGGTGCGCGCGCCGGCTTTGGCCATCGCTTCACTGAGCAAACCGCCGCCGCAGCCCACATCGACGATCCGCTTGCCAAATAAGCCGTCGCTGTGTTTTTCGATGTAGGCCAGGCGCAGAGGGTTCATTTTGTGCAGGGGGCCGGAATGCCCTTCGGGATCCCACCAGGTGGCGGCCAGTTGCTCAAATTTTGCCACTTCCTTTGCATCAACATTGAGATTTTGTGTCATTTTTATTCGATCTGCCTTGATTGGGTGACTGCCCGCCGATTATATCGGCAGGAGAGGGCCGACGGATAGCGCCTTGAGACTTCTTTTGCCTTTTGCTTGTGTTAGAATCCCAAACCACTGTTTTTACCGGTAGGACCGGGGCGGAAACCACTGTGGTAACCGCTGTGAGGGGATCGAGCATTTTATGACTGATCTGGCCAAAGAAATCACGCCAATCAACATCGAGGAGGAGCTCAAGAGCTCTTACTTGGATTACGCCATGAGCGTAATTGTTGGTCGTGCTTTGCCTGATGTTCGCGACGGACTGAAACCAGTACACCGCCGCGTACTGTTTGCAATGAATGAACTGGGCAACGACTGGAACAAGCCCTACAAGAAATCGGCCCGTGTGGTCGGTGACGTGATCGGTAAATATCACCCACACGGGGATAGTGCGGTTTACGACACCATCGTCCGTATGGCTCAGCCGTTTTCATTGCGCTACACCCTGGTGGATGGCCAGGGCAACTTCGGTTCGGTCGACGGCGACTCCGCTGCAGCGATGCGATACACCGAAGTGCGCATGGACAAGATCGCCCACCAATTGTTGGCGGACTTGGATAAGGATACCGTGGACTACGTGCCGAACTACGACGGCACTGAGCAGATCCCAGCGGTACTGCCCACCCGGGTGCCGAACCTGCTGGTCAACGGTGCCTCCGGTATTGCGGTTGGTATGGCGACCAATATCCCACCTCATAACTTGAATGAGGTGGTGGATGGCTGCTTGCACCTGATCGATAACGAAAACGCCACCATCGATGAGCTGATTGAGATCATCCCGGGTCCGGATTTTCCGACCGGCGGGATCATCAATGGCCGCAAGGGGATCTTCGACGCGTACCGTACCGGTCGCGGCAAGATCTACGTGCGCGCGCTGACCGAGGTAGAAACCGATAAGAACAACCGTGAAGCGATCATCGTTAACGAACTGCCTTATCAGGTGAACAAGGCGCGTCTGATCGAAAAGATCGCCGAACTGGTCAAAGACAAGAAGATCGAAGGGATCAGCGGTCTGCGTGATGAGTCCGATAAAGACGGTATGCGTATCGTTATCGAGCTCAAGCGCAACGAAGTGCCAGAAGTGGTGCTGAACAACCTGTATGCGCAGACGCAAATGCAGACCGTGTTCGGTATTAACATGGTCGCCTTGACCAATGGCCAGCCGAAGATCTTCAACCTGAAAGAGACGCTGGAAGCCTTTGTTCGCCATCGCCGTGAAGTGGTGACCCGTCGTACCGTGTATGAGCTGCGCAAAGCGCGTGACCGTGCTCATATCTTGGAAGGCTTGGCGATCGCTCTGGCCAATATCGATCCTGTGATCGAGTTGATCCGTAACGCCGCTACGCCGGCAGAAGCGCGTGAAGCGCTGCTGTCGCAGGGGTGGGATCTGGGCAACGTTGCAGCGATGCTGGAGAAAGCCGGTGATGACGCGGCGCGCCCTGAGTGGCTGGAGCCGGAATACGGCATTCGCGATGGCCAGTACTTCCTGACCGAAGAGCAGGCGAAGGCGATCCTGGATCTGCGTCTGCACAAGCTGACCGGTCTGGAGCACGAGAACATCCTGGACGAGTACCGTGAACTGCTTAAGCAGATCGCGGAGCTGCTGCATATCTTGGCCTCGACCGAGCGACTGATGGAAGTGATCCGCGAAGAGCTGGAGGAGGTGAAAGCCAACTTTGGTGATGAGCGTCGCACCGAGATCAGCGCGTCTTCCGCCGACATCTCAATGGAAGATCTGATCACCCAGGAAGATGTGGTGGTGACCCTGTCCCACGAAGGCTACGTGAAGTATCAGGCTTTGGCCGATTACGAAGCGCAGCGCCGTGGGGGTAAGGGTAAAGCCGCGACGAAGATGAAGGATGAAGACTTCATCGAGCGCTTGCTGGTGGCCAACACCCACGACACCATTCTGTGTTTCTCCAGCATCGGTAAGGTGTACTGGATGCGGGTGTTCCAACTGCCGTTGGCCAGCCGTACGGCACGGGGACGTCCTATCGTTAACCTGTTGCCGCTGGGCGAAGGTGAGCGGATCACCGCGATCCTGCCGGTCGCCGAGTACTCCTCGGACAAACACATCCTGTTCGCGACTGCCAAAGGCACCGTGAAGAAGACGGCGTTGGATGCGTACAGCCGCCCACTGTCTTCCGGGATCCGGGCGATCAACCTGGCCGATGACGATGAACTGATCGGCGTCGACATCACCCATGGTGATGACGAGGTGATGCTGTTCTCTGATGCGGGCAAGGTGGTGCGCTTTAATGAGGATCAGGTTCGCTCCATGGGTCGTACCGCGACGGGTGTTCGTGGTATTAACCTGGATGGCGTGGATCGCGTGGTCTCCTTGATCGTCCCTCGCGGCGATGGGGCCATCCTGACCGTGACCGAAAACGGTTACGGTAAGCGGACCGAGCAGGCCGAGTACCCGACCAAGAGCCGGGCGACCAAAGGGGTGATCTCCATCAAGGTGTCTGATCGTAACGGCCCGGTTGTCGGCGCCGTTCAGGTCAATGAAAACGATGAGATCATGATGATCAGTAATCGTGGCACCTTGGTACGTACCCGGGTTTCTGAGGTCTCCGAGGTGGGTCGAAACACCCAAGGGGTGATCTTGATCCGGACTGCGGACGGCGAACAGGTGGTCGGCTTGCAGCGGATCGACGAAGTGGATGAGGATGAAACCGAGGTACTCGAAGGCGAAGCCATTGAGAGCTCGGACGAAACCGAACGCACTGAGACAACCGGCGAGCAGCCGGGTGAGCAAGACCAGCAGTAATCACTGTTGAAACAGGCGCCCTTGTGGCGCCTGTTTTGTTTTTAGGAAAAGGAACATGACCGTATATAACTTCTGTGCAGGCCCGGCAATGTTGCCAGCGGACGTGATGCGCAGCGCCCAACAGGAATTTCTTAACTATCAGCAGCTGGGGGTATCCGTAATGGAGATCTCTCATCGCAGCGCTGAGTACATGGCTGTCGCAGAGGAAGCGGAGCAAAACCTGCGCGATCTGATGGTGATCCCCGATGAGTATGCCGTGTTGTTTATGCACGGTGGCGCCCGTGGTCAGTTTTCAGCGATCCCACTGAATCTATTGGGGCAGGGCGAAGCGCTCTACTTACTCAATGGCCAGTGGTCGGTTGCGGCAGCCAATGAGGCGGATAAGTTCGGCGCGGTCGTTCGCCGTGATCTGCGCACTGAGCAAGGCCCGTTGGATCTGTCTTTAATCGGTGACACGGCGGGCTTCAGCTACGTGCATTACTGTCCGAATGAGACGGTGGATGGCGTTGCTATGCATGACATTCCACAAGTGGATAGCCCACTGGTGGCCGATATGTCCTCCTGCATTTTGGGGCGCGAACTGGATGTGTCTAAGTTTGCCTTGATCTACGCTGGCGCTCAGAAAAATGTTGGACCGGCCGGCTTAGCCATCGTAATCGTGCGAAAGGACCTGCTGGGTCAGGCCGATCCGAAAACCCCCGCGATCCTAGATTACGCCTTAGCGCAGAAGACTGACTCGATGTACAACACGCCGCCGACGTTTGCCTGGTATCTGTCCGGCGAGGTGTTTAAGTGGATCAAGCAGCAAGGCGGTGTGGCCGCCATGCAACAACGCAACCGCACTAAAGCCGATGCCTTGTACCAATTTATTGACGCCAGTGACTTTTATCGAAATGAGATCGCGGCGGATTTTCGTTCAGAGATGAATGTAACCTTCCAACTGCACGACGATGAGCTCAATAAGCGCTTCGTGCGTGAAGCGGAGGCCGCCGGCTTAAAAGCGCTGGAAGGTCATCGCATGGTCGGCGGGATGCGGGCCAGTATCTACAACGCGATGCCGTTGGAGGGGATCCACGCCCTGATCGACTTTATGGAGCGGTTTGAGAAGGCTCATCGTTAATTAACGATCTCTCAGGAAAGAGGAAAAGGATTTGGCAATTGATCTGAATGCCCTGGCGAACCCGGGCGTCACCGGGTTACACCCCTATCAGCCGGGCAAGCCCATCGAAGAGCTTGAGCGTGAGCTGGGGATCAACAACATCGTTAAGCTGGCCTCCAATGAAAACCCATTGGGGCTGAGTGCCAAGGCGCAGCAGGCGATCCAGCAAGCGACGTCGGATCTGACCCGCTATCCCGATGCCAACGGCTTCTACCTTAAACAAGCGCTGGCCGAGATCCTTCGCTGTGACACGGCGCAACTGACCTTAGGCAACGGCTCCAACGAAGTGTTGGAGATCCTGTTTCGGACCTTTGTTTCACCCGGCGATGAGGTGATCTTCGATGCCCACGCCTTCATCGTCTATGCCTTGTTAACCCAGTCCAGTGGCGCCACGGCGAGAGCGATCCCATCACTAGATTGGGGGCATGATCTCGATGCCATGTTGGCGGCGATCAATGACAAGACGCGATTGATCTGCATTGCCAATCCGAATAACCCGACCGGAACCTATCTGGAGCCCGAGCAATTGTCGGCGTTTTTGCAGCAGGTGCCGGAGCAGGTGCTGGTGGTGCTGGATGAGGCCTACTTTGAGTATGTGCCAGCCGAGCGTCGCGCCGCCTCGGTTGAATGGCTGCAGCGCTATCCCAACCTGTGCATCACCCGAACCTTTTCCAAAGCCTACGGCTTAGCCGGGTTAAGGATCGGTTATCTGATCAGCAGTGCGGAGATGGCGGGCTTGCTTAATCGGGTTCGGGAACCGTTTAACTGTAACAGCCTGGCATTGGCCGCGGCGACGGCATCGCTGGTCGATCAGGATTATGTGCAACGGAGCGTGGCGTTGAACCAGAGCGAAATGGCGCGATTTGAGCGTTATTTCGCGGCAAAAGGGATCAATTACATCGCCAGTTTGGGCAACTTTATTACGGCAGAACTCCAGCCCGCATCGCAGATCTATCAAGCGTTGCTGGAGCAGGGGGTTATCGTACGGCCAATTGGCGGGTATGGTATGCCGAACCACCTACGGATCAGCGTCGGCTTACCGGAGGAGAATGACCGGTTTATGACCGCCTTGGAGGCGGTTCTTAGTGACACACAATAATCAGAACAACGCTGGAGTAGTATGAAGCAGTTAATCCTGGATCCCATTAACCACGTCGAAGGGGAGATCCGCCTGCCGGGCTCGAAGAGCATCTCGAATCGCGCCTTGTTGTTGGCGGCGATGTCCCAAGGCACGACTACCTTGACCAACTTGCTCGACTCTGACGATATCCGTCATATGTTGAACGCCCTAAAGCAATTGGGAGTTGAGTATGACTGGCAGCCTGAGCTGCGTCAGATCACCGTTGTCGGTCAGGCGGGACACATCGCCCAGGCCGAGAGTGCTGAGGTGATGGAACTGTATCTGGGCAACGCAGGCACGGCCATGCGTCCATTGTGTGCGGCATTAACCGCAGGTAAGGGACACTTTGTACTGACCGGCGAGCCGCGGATGAAGGAGCGGCCCATCGGCCACTTGGTTGATGCCTTACGTCCGCTGGGCGCCAAGGTGGAATACCTCGAGCAGGAAGGGTACCCGCCATTGACAATCGAGGCGGGGAAGTTGTTGGGCGGCTCGATCAAGATCGACGGCAGCATCTCCTCTCAGTTCCTGACGGCCGTGTTGATGGCGGCGCCGCTGTGTCAGGACGATCTGCACATCGAGATGATCGGCGATCTGGTGTCCAAGCCTTACATCGATATTACCATTGCCCTGATGGCTCGGTTCGGTGTGGTGGTGGAGAACCAGGATTACCAACGTTTTGTGGTGAGAAAGGGTCAAGCTTACCTCAGCCCAGGCCAGTTTATGGTCGAAGGGGATGCCTCCTCGGCGTCTTATTTCCTCGCGGCGGGCGCGCTGGGGGGAGGGCCGGTTACCGTACATGGCGTCGGGCGGGCGAGCCTGCAGGGCGACAAGTACTTTGCCGATGCCTTGGCGGCTATGGGAGCACAGATCGAGTGGCATGACGATAAGATCGTGGCACGGGGTGCGCCGCTAAAAGGGATCGATATGGACATGAACCACATTCCAGATGCGGCCATGACGATTGCGACCACCGCCTTGTTCGCCTCGGGCCCGACCCGGATCCGTAATGTCTACAACTGGCGGGTCAAGGAAACCGACCGTCTGGCGGCGATGGCTACCGAATTGCGCAAAGTGGGCGCCACCGTCGAAGAGGGCGAAGACTACATTGTGGTAACGCCTGTCGCCTCACTGCGCCATGCAGCGATCGATACCTACAATGATCACCGTATGGCGATGTGTTTTGCTCTGCTCGCCGTGGGGGGCCAGAGCGTGACTATCAATGATCCCGATTGTACGGCGAAAACTTTTCCGGATTATTTTGAAAAACTTCAAGATATCAGCAGTTAAATAAAAATTGTTGTAGGTTTTTCTGCGAAGGCGGGGGCGTTTATGTATAATGCCCCCGCCTTTTTGGTCGGAGCATTCGTCCTTGAGTGTTCTGTGATTGAATTTTTGGAGGATAACTATGCCTGAACAGGCACCGGTTATTACCATCGATGGCCCAAGCGGCGCTGGCAAAGGGACCATCTGCCAGTTGTTAGCGGGTCGGCTGGGCTGGCATCTGCTAGACTCTGGCGCAATTTATCGGGTGCTTGCGCTGGCCGCGCTGCATCACGACGTCGAATTGGAAAACGAGGATGCGCTGGCGCTGCTGGCCGCGCATCTGGATGTGCAGTTCAACCCGTCTGAGGACGGCGTGCGAGTGGTCCTGGAAGGCGAAGACGTCTCCAGCGACATTCGCAGTCAGGACTGCGCCAATGCAGCATCAAAAGTGGCGGCTTTGCCACGGGTGCGCGAGGCGCTGCTGCGTCGTCAGCGTGGCTTCCGCCAGTCTCCGGGCCTGATCGCCGATGGGCGAGACATGGGAACCGTGGTGTTCCCTCAGGCCGAAGCTAAAATTTTCTTAACTGCCAGTGCAGAAGAGCGTGCCGAACGCCGCTTCGCCCAGTTGAAGGAAAAGGGCTATGATGTTAGCATTGACCGCCTTTTAGTCGAGATCCGCGAACGGGATGACCGTGATGCCAACCGCAAGGTGGCGCCACTGAAGCCTGCGGCGGATGCGCTTGAAGTTGATACAACGGGGATGGCTATCGACCAGGTTCTGGATACGGTACTCAGCCACGTCGTAAAAAGTTTGGATCAAGTCAAACCGGCTTGAACCATTGGAGTCTGCGTCAAGGATGAGGCAGGCAAAGGACAATAACCCCGCGTCCAGGATGGCCGTGGATGACCTCTATTATTAAGTATTTACATGACTGAATCATTTGCTCAACTGTTTGAAGAGTCCTTAAACACTCTGGAAACCCGTCCGGGTGCCATTGTTAAAGGTACTGTAATCGCCATCGAAAACGGCATCGTATTGGTAGACGCGGGCCTGAAGTCCGAATCTCCAATCCCTGCTGAGCAGTTCAAGAACGCCAAAGGCGAGCTGGAAATTGCTATCGGCGATATGGTAGACGTTGCTCTTGACGCTATCGAAGACGGTTTCGGTGAGACTCAACTGTCTCGCGAAAAAGCCAAGCGCCACGAAGCTTGGGTTCGTCTGGAAAAAGCCTACGAAGACCAAGAGACTGTTACCGGTGTTATCAACGGTAAAGTTAAAGGTGGTTTCACTGTTGAGCTGGACGGCATCCGTGCCTTCTTGCCTGGTTCTCTGGTTGACGTTCGTCCAGTTCGCGATACCGCGCACCTGGAAGGCAAAGACCTGGAATTCAAAGTGATCAAGCTGGACCAGAAGCGCAACAACGTTGTTGTTTCCCGTCGTGCAGTGATCGAATCTGAAAACAGTGTTGAGCGTGAGCAGCTGCTGGAAAACCTGGCCGAAGGTCAGGAAGTGAAAGGTATCGTTAAGAACCTGACCGACTACGGCGCGTTCGTAGATCTGGGCGGCGTTGACGGCCTGCTGCACATCACCGACATGGCTTGGAAGCGCGTTAAGCACCCAAGTGAAATCGTTAACGTTGGTGACGAGATCAACGTTAAGGTTCTGAAGTTCGATCGTGAGCGTACTCGCGTATCTCTGGGTCTGAAGCAGCTGGGCGAAGATCCATGGGTATCCATCGCTAACCGCTACCCAGAAGGCGCTCGCCTGACCGGTCGCGTGACCAACCTGACTGACTACGGTTGCTTCGTTGAAATCGAAGAAGGCGTTGAAGGTCTGGTACACGTTTCCGAAATGGATTGGACCAACAAGAACATCCACCCATCTAAGGTTGTTAACCTGGGTGACTCTGTGGAAGTTATGGTTCTGGACATCGACGAAGAGCGTCGTCGTATCTCCCTGGGTCTGAAGCAGTGTAAGTCCAACCCATGGGAAGACTTCTGCCAGAACTTCAACAAGGGCGATAAGGTTTCCGGTAAGATCAAGTCTATCACTGACTTCGGTATCTTCATCGGCCTGGAAGGCGGCATCGACGGTCTGGTTCACCTGTCCGACATCTCTTGGGCTGCTAACGGCGACGAAGCCGTTCGTGACTTCAAGAAGGGCGACGAAATCGACGCAGTAGTACTGTCCGTTGACCCAGAGCGCGAGCGCATCTCCCTGGGTGTTAAGCAGATCGAAGAAGATCCGTTTAACAAGTACCTGTCCGATAACAAGAAAGGTGCTATCGTTGTAGGTACCATCACTGCTGTTGACGCCAAAGGCGCCACCGTAGAGCTGGGCGAGAACGCTGAAGGTTACATCCGTGTAGCTGACATCTCTCGCGACCGTATCGAAGATGCGAGCACCGTTCTGAACGCGGGTGAGCAGGTTGAAGCGAAGATTATGGGCGTAGACCGTAAGAACCGCACCATCAGCCTGTCCATCAAAGCGAAGGACGAAGCGGAAGAGAAAGAAGCAATCGACGCGCTGAACCAGAAAGACGAAACCGTCTTCTCCAGCGCCATGGCTGAAGCTTTCAAAGCTGCACGCAACGACTAATCGCCTGCAGTTTAGAGGGGATTTATTCCCCTCTAATAGGCGACTGTACTGGCTATCAGGAGAGCGAGGATGACGAAGTCCGAACTTATTGAACGACTTGCCACAAAGCAGTCGCACCTTTCCGGTAAAGACGTGGAAGGTGCCATTAAGGAGATGCTGGAGCAAATGGCAAGCACTTTAGAACACGGTGATCGTATCGAGATCCGCGGTTTTGGGAGCTTCTCATTGCACTATCGAGCTCCGCGTGTGGGTCGTAACCCAAAGACCGGGCAATCGGTCGACCTCAATGGCAAATACGTTCCGCACTTTAAACCCGGTAAGGAACTGCGCGAACGCGTTAATAACAGCTGAGTCTGTTGCATAAAACCCCGCCAATTTGGCGGGGTTTTTTTATCTTAGGTGGCATGCTTTTGTTTTTTGGTGGATAATTCGGGTTACTCGCTATGGACAAAAGGGTTGGTGTGAAAGCCTTTATCATTACGGCCTGTGTGGCCGCACTTTTTCTGGTTGCGTTAGCGTTTGGCGCCCGCAACGAGCATCTTGTGTCTATCAACTACTTCATAGCACAGGGCGAATTCTTGTTGCCTTGGGTTATGGCGGCGGCGTTTCTCGCTGGGTTTGTGGTCAGCTGGTTATTGGCTTTGGTCTTGGTACTGAAGCAAAAGCTGATGATCCGCCAGCTCAAGTCCCGTTGCCAGCGTTTGCAAAACAGCCTTGATAAAGACCAACAAGGCTGATGTTTGAGCTGTTGTTCTTGCTTCTGCCGATCGCGGCAGCGTACGGCTGGTATATGGGCCGGCGCAGCATTCGTATTAATCAGCAGCACAGCCAACAAAGCCTTTCCCGAAACTATGTTGAGGGGCTGAACTTTCTTTTGTCCGATCAGCCGGATAAGGCGGTCGACCGCTTTATCGAGTTACTTCAGGTTGACTCCGAAACCTTCGATACCCACCTCTCTCTTGGTAATCTTTTCCGCAAGCGCGGCGAAGTGGATAGGTCGATCCGCATCCATCAAAACCTGATCGCTCGACCTCATTTGTCGCTGGAACAAAAAGATCTGGCCATGATGGAGTTGGCCAAAGATTATCTGGCGGCGGGTCTTTACGATCGCGCTGAGGAGATCCTGCTGCAACTGGTCAAGGATCCGGATCATAGTCAAGAAGCAGAATTGCAGCTGTTGTCTATCTACCAGGCGACCAAGGAGTGGTGGAAGGCGATCCGTTTGGTGAAAAAATTCAAGCGGGCCGATCGGCAGACGATGGTGCCTCAGGTCGCGCATTACTATTGTCAGTTGGCGGAGCAATCGGACGAGTTGGCGGAAAAGATCAAGCTGTGGTTTAAAGCGCTGAAGATCGATCCCAAATGCGGCCGGGCCAATCTTGCCCTGTTTGAAGCGGCACTGCGTGATGGGCAGGATAAACAAGCGATAGACGCGTTGCAGCGACTGGCGAAGTTCAGCCCAGAGTGGGTCAGTGAAACCTTGCCTCAGGCTGAGCAGCCATTTGCCCGGCAAGATCAACGAGCGCAATATCGAGATTGGCTCGAATCGGTGATGGCCTCGCATGCCAGCACCAGCACAGTGTTGGCATTGGCTGAGGTATTGGCCGAAGCTCAGGGCCCCGAACAAGCAGAGCAGTTGATCCTCAGTCAGCTGAAACGTCATCCGACCATGAGAGGTTTTCATCGCCTAATGTCGATGCGCACTGACGCATTGGGCGATACAACGGCGAAGGATAGCCTACTACTGCTGAGCGATCTGGTTGAAAAGCAGATCCGGCTCAGGCCGAAATACCGTTGTTTGCAGTGTGGTTTTCCTGGCCACAGCCTGCATTGGCAATGTCCTTCTTGCAAGTCGTGGGGTCAGATCCAACGGATCCGTGGCCTCGACGGCGAATAGTACCCAATCGGAGAATAATGATGATGACCGGATCAAAAGTATTGGTGGCGCTGGATTTCGCCAGCGAAGCAGAAGCCATGACTTTTGTTGAAAAATTAGAGCCTTCTGAATGTCGCCTAAAAGTGGGCAAAGAGATGTTTACTCTCTACGGTCCGCAGTTTGTCAAAGATCTGGCCGAACGTGGGTTTGACGTGTTTTTGGATCTGAAATTCCATGATATTCCCAACACGGTTGCGCGTGCCGTCGCGGCTTCGGCTGAGCTGGGTGTCTGGATGGTCAATGTGCATGCCAGTGGCGGCAGCAAGATGATGAAAGCTGCGGCGGAAGCGCTTAAGCCTTATGGCGACAAAGCCCCTAAGTTGATCGCGGTCACCATGCTGACCAGCATGGGCGAGGAAGAGTTACCTGAGCTGGGCTTGGCTGGCGATGGTGAAGCGCATGTGCTGCGCCTGGCCACTCTCGCCAAAGCGTCGGGACTGGATGGAGTGGTCTGCTCGGCAAAAGAGGCGAGCTTGCTCAAAGCCCAACTGGGCGAGTCGTTTGAATTGGTGACGCCTGGGATCCGTCCTGCCGGGGCAGCACTGGGCGATCAGCGCCGGGTAATGACACCGGAGCAGGCAGTTGCAGCGGGCAGTGATTATCTGGTGATCGGTCGACCGATCACCCGCTCTGAGGATCCTTTGGCGACGTTGAAAGCGATTAACAGCACGCTTGTTTAATCGCTCGGGCTGAAGCGCTTAGAGCGTGATTAAGTGCTATCCCTCCGGTTGTCCCCGGGGGGATTTTTTTGTCTCTTTTGAACTGGATCGCGCCGAATAGGCCGGGATGTTGCGACAATGCCGGCACGGTTGCGCTTGATTTGATCTGCGTTCCGCTTAATATTAAACAAGTGTTTTAAAAGACCGTTTATCTTCACCGACAAGGGAAAGCCATGAACTATCAAGCCCCACTGAAGGATATGCAGTTTCTGCTGAAGGATGTCTTTGCCGCCGAGGCAGAGTGGCAGCGCATGCCAGCAATGGAAGAGACGCTCGATCTGGACACCGCGAATGCGATCCTGGAGGAGGGGGCGCGGATCACCGCGGAGCTGATCGCCCCATTGAACCGCCCTGGCGATGAGCAAGGGGTTCGGCATATCGAGGATCAAGTGTTGGCTCCGGATGGTTATCAGCAAGCGTACGCCACGTTTGCTGAGTCCGGTTGGGTTGGGCTTGGCGGCGATCCTGAGTACGGGGGCATGGGCATGCCCAAGATGTTGGGGGTGCTGTTTGACGAGATGTGTTACAGCGCGTCGAACGCCTTCACCCTGTACGCCTCATTGACCGCAGGCGCGGCGCTGTGTATTTCGAGCCATGGTGACGAGGCGCAAAAAGCACTCTATCTGCCCAAGCTCTATAGCGGAGAATGGGCCGGCGCGATGGACATGACCGAGCCACAAGCGGGTTCAGATCTGCGTAACGTCCGGACCAAGGCCGAGCCGATGGACGATGGCAGCTACCGGATCACCGGAACCAAGATCTTCATCACCGGCGGTGATCATGATCTGGCAGACAATATTGTCCACCTGGTGCTGGCGCGCCTGCCGGATGCACCCGCAGGCTCACGTGGCCTGTCGTTGTTTATCGTGCCGAAATATCAGGTGACGGAGCAGGGCCAGCTCGGTGAAAGTAACGGTGTGGTGTGTGGCTCCGTCGAGCATAAGATGGGGATCAAGGGCTCGGCGACATGCGTGATGCACTTTGAGCAGGCTCAGGGTTACTTACTGGGTAAAAAGAACCGTGGCCTGATCGCGATGTTCACCATGATGAATTATGAGCGCCTGTCGATCGGGATCCAGGGTTTGGGTTGTGCCGAAGCAAGCTATCAGATGGCCACCCGTTATGCCAAGGAACGCCAGCAAGGGCAGGGGGGCAGTGCCAGTTTGGGCGGGGAGTCCGATCCTATCCTAGTGCATGCGGATGTGCGTCGTATGTTGATGACCAACGCGGCACTGACAGAGGCCGGTCGCGCCCTTGCGGTGATGACGGGTTTGCAGCTGGACAAGGTAAAATACGGCGCGGCAGTGGATCCAGAAGCCGATATGTTGGTTGGTTTGCTGGTGCCCTTGTGTAAGGCTTTCTTCACTGATACCGGGCTTGAGTCTACGGTACACAGTCAGCAGGTATTTGGTGGCCACGGTTACATTCGCGAAACCGGGGTTGAACAGTGGGTTCGCGATGTGCGGATCGCGCAGATCTACGAAGGAACCAATGGGATCCAGGCGCTGGATCTGCTGGGCCGGAAAGTGATGCCAAAGCAGGGAGCTGCCTTGAAGCTCTTGATGCAAATGCTGGACGACACCCTCAGTGTGCTGCCGGCGAACTACGCCGGCTACGGCGATAAAGTGGCACAGGCGTTTGATCAGTTGCTGGATGGCGCGATGGCGTTAAAAGCGCGTGATGGGCAGGCCGATGTGGTCAATGCTGCGGCGGTGGATTATCTGCATGCGTTGGGTTACGCGACGTATGGTTTGATGTGGTTGAAGATCTTGGTGGCCTTGCCTCAAGCCGATGAAGAATTAGCGGCGCGGAAACGACATCTGGCTCAGTTTTACTTTGAGCGGCTGTTTCCACGTTTTAACGCTTATTTGACTGCGGCCTTGGTGGATGCGTCCGTCACCCAGGAGATGCCAGCAGCGCTGTTCTAAGCCGAGCTATTGGTGAAGTTTCACCTTTTTCGGCGACTCTAGGCTGTGGATATTGGTTGTCGTGGGCTGTTGATAGCGGTCTGCGACATCTTTCCAATAGGTCTTGGGAAGGTAAAACAGGTAGTACTTTTCTTTGAGCGTGTCGGTGACAAAGCCCAAACCGTGCCGCGTCAGTTCGAAATGCACATCCGCGATAAAGTCCTGTCTTAGTGCCTGCCGGCCAGACAGTTTTTTTAAGTCGTCCCGCTCAAGATAAACCCCATCCTGTTGGTTGCCAAAGCGGTCGATCATCCAGAGCGCAAACTCTTTTGCACTTTTCATCGACATAAAGCCATCCCCCTCTGTATCTGGCGGGCTTTTGCCCACCAATGAGTTAGTTATAGTCAATGATCGGCGATCGTGAGTGGACGATGATAAAAAGGGCATCGGCGAAATACGGTCTGAGCGGCGTCATCAGCGTCAGTAACGCAGCTCAGGACTTCTGGGGCTCAATCGACAGTTGCCATGGGGTGGCGCCTGCGGGATCGAGCAGTTCCTCGATGTTGTGATCCCATTGGGTGATCACGCGCACCTTAAGTTGTAGTGGCAGATGTTGGCCCATTTGTTGTGCCGCTAGGGACAGTTGTTGGTGCAGCTTGGTGGTAATGGCCTGAAGTTGAGTCCGCGGCGCCGAGCCTTGGTGATCGAAGCAGGCGGTGAGCGCGCCAAGCACGTGAGGGCTGATCTGGGCGACGAGATCCTCCGCTCTGAGTGATGGCCTGACGTACCGCGTGATCTGCTGCCAATCGGGCGGGGCCGCCTGTTTGTCCGCCATGATAAACACGAGCGCGGCCACTTGATGATTCCTGTGTAAGCGGGCGAGTTCATGCTGCAGGCGTTGACGCAGTAATGGCGTGGTTGACGGGGTGTCAGAATGCGCAGAGATGACTTGGCGGGCGGGCTCGGTGATGGTCAGCAGGTGGCCGGTCTGGCTGTCGAGAGGATGGAGTTGGATCTGGATCCGAACCGGCGTTGTGCCAATCGCGGCTTGATACCAATGTTCGCTGCTGCTGGGCTGAGACGCACGTTGCGCATGACCAAGCAGGCCGCTTTGCTCTGGACACCAGCGACTGAGTAGTGTTCCCTCCATTCGGTCTCTGGGCTGTTCAAACCACTGGGCAAATCCTTGTGAAACCTGATGAAGATATCCGTCCGGGTCGAGTCGCGCCTGGGCGATAGGGTTGGACTGGCTGCACGCTTGATGGGCCATGAGCGCGAGGCCCTGGCGGGTTTGGCTGAGATCTGCGGCAAGACGTTCGACGGCGCAACGCAGCAGGGCTCTGGGCAGGGCGTCGCTGTCATGCCGTGCAGGGTCCAATAACAGCAGATGGAAGTCACCTAAGGTAGCGTCGAGCGGTAGCCGCATGGCGTAGTAGCACCGTGCGCCGGTGAGGTGGCGCAAAGGCCATTGTGGGTAGTGGTTGAGATCCGCGCAAAACAGCTGGGCGTCGATCGGGTGCTGAGGCCGATAGAGCAGCCGACAAGGGGCGTGCTGGAGATCGTAAACCGTGCCCGGCCGAGGGTGGCCGCGCTCACTTAACAGGAGCACGCGGCACTGCTGCTGTTGACGCTGCACCAGAGCGAGCAAGGGCCAACGCCCGGTCATCTCCATCGATTCGGCGATCTGGTGGAGCAGGGCTGTGCCACTGGCCTGTTGCGCGAGATGACGCCAAGGATCGGGCGTCATGGCCGTTGCCTCTTCTGCTGGGGGGCGAAACAGTCCGTTTGAATGCATTGGTACAGGTGATGCTCAAATTGTGACAGCAGATCTTGCGTCACACTGGGATCGCCCGCGATGCCATTCACCAGCTGAACCACAATGACCGGCGCTTGATCAGGGCGTTGGACAATACCGGCCAGGTTGCTGACTTGATTAAAGCTGCCGGTCTTTGCGCTGACTTTGTATGGGAGCTGTTTCAGGCTGCGACGGTATTTGAGTGTGCCGCTCTCTCCAGAGACGGGCAACAATTCGAGCAAAGGCGACAGCTTGGGGTTGTTTAGCCAGTGCGTGAGCAGTGAAGCGAGCTGATCGGCACTGAGCAGGTTGTAGCGAGAGAGACCTGAGCCATCGAACAGGGTTCCGCTGTCAAACGCGAGTCCGAGATCTCGCTGCAAGATAGATTTCATCGCCTGGATCCCGAGTTGAAAGCTGGCATCTTGCTGATAGAGATCGTGCGCCAGGGTGCGCAGCAGGCTGTCGCTGATCTGATTATTGGAGTCTTGCAGTACGCGTGTGAGCAGGGCAGGCAGGGCCTGGGACTGGTGCTGGAGCAAGCGCTTGGGCGCAGTGGATAGAGGCGCGTCGACATGGCGTACCGAGCCCGCCAGAGTGATCCCCAGTTGCAGCAGTTGCTGGCTCACGACTTGGCTAACGTAATGGCCAGGATCGTCGATGGCGATGGCCAACGGGGTTGGTTTGTCGATGCAGCCGCTGAGTTGATAATGATTTTGGCTGTGACGCTGCATCTCGAGCGGGCACGACTCGGTGCCATTGCCCAGCTGCACGTTGTGGCTAAACCGCAAGGGAAGATGGGCTGGCTTGTCGATGCGGACCGTGTCGTTGGCAATGCGCAACCAAACTCTGGCACAGTTGCCATCGAGGATCACCGCCGAGCTTTGGGCCGCGTAGCAGATCCCCAGATCATCCCATGGCCATCCGGGGGCGCGATCGTATCCGGAAAAACCGAGTCCCTGGATCAGTAGATCGCCGTCAATATGATCAACGCCCTGTTGTTTTAGCTGTTGCAGCATCCGATAAAGATCGGCGCGTTCGAAGGTCGGATCGCCCACCATGGAGAGCACCAGATCGCCCGGCAGGCGGTGGCCGTCTGGGGCTGGGCCGAGCAGTTGGGTGCGATAGCGAAAGTCGGCCCCGAGCTGGAGCCAGGCGGCGGATGCCGTCAGCAACTTTAAGGTCGAGGCGGGTGCCATTAAGGCCTCGCTGCGGTATTGATACTCTGGCTCGCCGTTGGCGCTGTAGATCGCCAAGGCGAGTTGGCTGCCCTGGGGCAGCAGGGTCTCAAAATCGCGATATTGAGCATGGCTCGCAGCGGGTAGCATCATAATGACGAGGCCGATGTAACGAAGCAGGGCCATGGATCCGATCTCTTAGGTTGTGTTGCAATGATATTCTTGACCATAATGAAAACTCACTCGTAATTCTAGGAAATAGAGATGGATCAAGATCTTCGATATGCATTGAGGCTGACCGCTTTTACCTTGACGGTGATTGTTCTACTGGCAGCAACGGCCGTTACTTTTGCTTGAGCGCAATGAGTGGTTTCTCGGTAATGCACCACCGACTGTCGACTGGAGTTGGTGGTGATCTGGCGCACAAAAGCGTTAAGGTTCCGCTTGGCTTGAGCACACAGTCCACAACTGGCTCTTGCTGAGGCTTGCTCAACCCACAAGGGTCTGATTTACTAGCGCGCTAAACCTCAGTCTTTACGGGCCCTTGTGGCGGTTGAGAGATTGGGCTGGCATTTGTGTATAAGTATTGAGTGGACGTTATTTTTCAGCATGGATCGGATCGATGCTGGAAGAAAAAAAATATGCAATCGGTAACCAACTCTGAAAATCATTGGTACGACAGCTTAGCTGGACGTACCGTCCGGGCAGATAACATCGACGTTATCACCGATACTGCTGGCTACCGTCAGCGTCTTCTGGATCTTATTAAAAACGCGACCCGACGGATCCATCTTGCGGCTTTGTACCTGCAAGACGATGAGGCCGGTCGGGCGGTGCTTCATGCGCTCTATCAGGCTAAGCAACAGCGCCCTGAGCTGGACATTCAGGTGCTGGTTGATTTTCACCGTGCACAGCGGGGCCTGATCGGCAAAGGGCCACAGATCGGCAATGATCAGTTCTATCGTGATCTCGCGCAGCAGTACGCGCCGGTTGAGATAGGGATCCACGGTGTACCGGTAAAAAGTCGTGAGTGGGCCGGCGTTCTGCACCTCAAAGGCTTCGTGATCGATGACACCGTGGTGTACAGCGGCGCCAGCATTAATGACGTCTACCTCGGTTGGAATGGTCGCTACCGTTATGACCGGTATCATTTGATCCACGACGTGGTCCTGGCCGACAGCCTGTCGAGTTTTCTGACCCAAGATCTGATCGCCAGCGATGCGGTGGTCTCGCTATTACATTTGCCGATCGCCAACGCCAAGGCGCTGCGCCGCAGCATCAAGCAGCTGAAGATGCGCTTGAGCCGGGCGCGCTATCAGCTGCCGGATGACATCGGTGACGGTGAAGTGACGATCTTCCCGCTACTGGGACTCGGGCGCCAGGGCAATCAGTTGAACCGTACCATCATTAACTTGTTGCTCAGCGCCGAGAAACGGGTCTTTATCTGCACCCCTTATTTCAACCTACCGAGCCAGTTAACCTCGGTGATCGGCAAGCTGCTCAAACGAGGCGTTGAGGTGCAGATCGTGGTGGGTGATAAGACGGCGAATGATTTCTACATGCCGCCAGAAGCGGAGTTCTCGCCGGTGGGTGCCTTGCCATACCTGTATGAGCAAAACCTGAAGCGGTTTGCTAAACGGCATCAACGCTCGATCGACAAGGGGTTGTTGGATCTACGCCTGTGGTGGCATGAAGACAACAGTTATCACCTCAAAGGCATCCAAGTGGATGATCACGCGTATCTGTTGACAGGGAACAACCTCAACCCCCGAGCCTGGGCGTTGGATCTGGAAAATGGACTCATGTTGATCGATCAGCAGGGCGCGTTGCAAAGCAAGTTCGCCGATGAGCGAGCGTGCATTTTGCAAAATACCACGCGACTGCAAGGGCACGGTTGCATCGAGCCTGTGGACAAGTACCCAGCTCAGATCGCTAAGTTATTGAAAAGGCTTAAGCGACTTCGGGCGGATCTCCTGCTCAAACGTGTTTTGTAAAAAAAGCGGCGCAAGCCGCTTTTTTCATTCAAAACCGCAGTGTTTAAGGTCGTCTTTTGTTGTTAATACAAACAGGATCCTGCTGTCTGGTTTAGGTCGGAGTAATTGATGGTTCGGGAGCTTAGCCCCATCGCTTGGGGGGGCGTCATTATCGTATTGGTGGTTGTGGGGTTGCCTTGGTGGCAGCAACACCTGACCCCCCACACTCTGGCGTTCGATTTGATCCCCTGTGTGGTTCTGTTGCTGTCGGTGTCGATGGCTCATCGTTTTCGCCAGCCGTTCTACAGCTATCTCGGATTGATGCTGCTGGTGCTCTATCCCTTTCACGTGGGGACGTTAGGGATCGAGGGGAGCTTGCGGCTGTCGACTTACGATCTCTATCTGTTGATCGCGTTGAACATGCTCTGGCTGCCGGCTCGTCCAGCCACCTTACTCTACCTGACGGCTTGGGTTGGCTTTCTGATCGCACAGATCCTGTTGATGCAGCAGCTATCCTGGCACTGGTTAAGCAGCATTATGCCGGTCAGCAACCGGGAACTGCCCTGGCTCTATTTGGGGCTTTTGCCGGCCTTCCGTTATGGGCAACGATTGTTAGAGGGTAAGTCTGACCACCTGATGCCCCTCGTGCTGGGCGGGATGCTTTGGCTGGTAAATACTTGGCCGATGCCCTGGCCAGGACACATGCTGATGTACACCGGCATGAGTTTTATCCTACTACTGGGTGTGTTCGACAATGCGTATAGTCAGGCATTTCGCGATGGCCTGACCGGCCTACCGGCACGGCGAACGCTGGACGGGGACATGCTGAACTGCGGTCGTCAGGTGCATGTGGCGATGATCGACGTCGATCACTTTAAAGAGTTCAATGATGGCTTCGGCCATAATACCGGTGACGATGTATTGCGGTTGGTCGCCAAGAAACTCCGGCGGGTCAAAGGCGCCCGGGCGTATCGTTATGGCGGTGAGGAGTTCACTCTGGTTTATCGTAACCACACTCCGGAAGAGGTTGAGCGCTCATTGGATGCGCTGCGTCAGAGCATTGAGACCTTGCCGCTGTTGGTGAGCGACGATCGCTTGGTTGAACGTCGTGAACTGTTGATGATGCGCAACGCGGATAAGCGTGAGTTACAAAAGACGCAGATCACGGTCAGCCTAGGGTCGGCTCAGCGCCACGGCTTGCATGAAGAGATGAGTATTGTGTTTAAACGGGCTGATCAGGCGCTGTATCGAGCCAAACAGAATGGCCGTAATTGCGTTGTCATGGGATAATGAGGACGTTTCAAGCTCATTAGGTCATTTTATGTTGTTGCAAAAACAGTTTGCTGACTTGGTCCCGCACTTGTTGCGGGATCAGTCATTTTGGCGTCCTCAGCCCTTTAATGACCGTGATCCTGACTGGCTGACGGAATACCCACGCTTGGCCTCTGAGTTACTCAGCCTCAATGACGCGCAGGTGAGCAAGATGGAGGCGTGTGATGATGCGCTGTATTCTTGGTTCAGCGCTTACCTGCCCGCGCTCAGCGCCTTGCTGCCACTGCTTGAGTTGCCACTATTGAAGGGGCAGCTGGGCTTTGAGCCCAACGCGCGTCAGTTTGCCCATATTCCCGGGCGTAAATGGACTCAGATCCAGGCGTTTTGTGCCAATACCGATCGGGTGGATCTGCCGTTTTTGGAGTGGTGTGCCGGTAAGGGTCATTTAGGGCGACTGATGGCGCAGCGCAGTGATCAGCCAGTGCTGAGCCTAGAGTATGACGAGAGCTTATGTGAGCAGGGGGTGACGCTCGCCCAACGGGCTGGCACGGCGCAAAGCTTCCGCTGTCAGGATGTGATGCATGCGCAGGTATCCGACCACTTTACGGCGCAGCAGCATGCCGTTGCCTTGCACGCCTGTGGTGATCTGCATCGACGCCTGCTTGAGCAAGCGGTTCAACATCGATTGCAGGCGGTGACGTTCAGCCCTTGTTGCTATCACCTGACCCAGCAGCAAGCCTATCAGCCGTTATCGCGCTTGGCCGGGCAATACCCGTTGGCGTTATCACGGGCGGATCTGCGCCTAGCGGTTCAGGAGACGGCGACCGCGCCAGCGCGGGTGAAACGCTTGCGCGCCATTGAGGTGGGGTATCGGTTAGCGATGCAGGCTGTGTATCGTGCCCAGTGTGGTTGCGACGATGTGCCGCCTTTGCCCTCCTGCGCCAAGAAGATCTTCAGTGAAGGTTTTCCCACGTTTGCCGATTGGGCCACGCAGCAGTGGGGGATCCCGCTGCCCTCGGCGGCCGCGCTGGCCGAGTTCGAACGCGAAGGCCAAGGTGCCTGGCAACGTTTGCGCCGCATGGAATTGGTCCGCCAGCTGTATCGACGCCCGCTGGAGATCTACCTGGTGCTGGATCGCGCGCTGTATCTGCAGGAGCAGGGCTATCGGGTCTCGATCGGTTGCTTTACCGACCGTCAGACCACACCGCGCAATGTGTTGATCAAGGCCGAGCGACCGGATTAACCCTACCTCCTGGATGGTTATAGCGAACGTGAATTATGTCATAGCGCTGCTGCAACGTGCTGCGATCAAGAAAGGCGGTGCTGGCCACTGACAGTGGGGTCTTGGGAGTGGTAAAGTGGCCTGTCCTTCTTAATTCTGAGTTAAGCCCTAAGCCCATGTTTGAAAAGATAGAATTTGCCCCAGCTGATCCCATTCTTGGCTTAAATGAAGCCTTCCGTGCCGATCCTCGCAACGACAAAGTGAACCTTGGTGTTGGCGTCTACAAAGACGAAGCCGGCCAGACCCCTGTGCTGAACTGCGTTAAGCAGGCAGAGGCGCGGATCTTGGCGGATCAGCAAAGCAAAAGTTATCTTGGGATCGACGGCCATGTGCAGTACCGCGCCTTGGTTCAGCCGTTGTTGCTGGGGGAAGCCCATCCGGTGTTAGCCACCAAGCGCGCGCACACTATCCAGGCCCCGGGCGGAACCGGCGCACTGCGGATCGCCGGCGACTTTATTGCCAGCTGTCTGGGGGGCAAGAAGGTGTGGATCTCCAATCCAAGCTGGGCCAACCATCGCGGGATCTTCGAAACTGCTGGGCTCGAGGTGGGCGAGTATCGCTATTACGATGCGGCGGCCAAGGCGCTTAATTTCGATGCCATGCTGGCCGATCTCGATCAACTCGGTGCCGACGATGTGGTGATCCTGCATGGGTGTTGCCACAACCCCAGCGGTATCGATCCCACCCTGGCGCAATGGCAGTTGTTGGCGCAGAGTGCCAAACGCAACGGCTGGTTGCCGCTGTTTGATTTCGCCTATCAGGGTTTTGCCCAAGATGTTGAGAGCGATGCGGCGGGACTGCGTCACTTTGCGAGTGAGCTGCCTGAGCTGTTGGTGGCCAACTCTTTCTCCAAGAACTTTGGCTTGTACAATGAGCGGATCGGCGCGCTGACGGTGATCGCCGCCGAGCAAGAGGGGGCCGATCGAGCGCTGTCTCAGGTAAAGCGGATCGTACGGGCGAACTACTCCAACCCGCCGAGTCATGGTGCCGAGGTGGTGGCGACGATCCTAGCGTGTCCACAGCTCAAGGCGTTGTGGCTGGAAGAGCTGGCGCAGATGTGTCTGCGGATCCGTCGGATGCGCACCGAGTTGGCCGACGGCTTGCTCGCTGCAGGCGTTGCCGGTGATTTCAGTTTCATCGAGGCCCAAAATGGCATGTTTAGCTTCTCTGGCCTGAACAAGGCGCAGGTTGCGCGTCTCAAGGAGGAGTTTGGGATCTATATCGTAGGCTCTGGCCGGATCAACGTAGCCGGCCTGACCCCCGATAACCTGCCTAAGATCATCCAGGCCATCGCGGCCGTGAGCTGATCCGCTCGCACACTGCGAACCCTAAGAGCCCGGCGGAATGCCGGGCTTTTTGCGTTTTGCAAAGCGAGAGCGAGTTTGGCGCGGCACAAGATGAAAAGTCACTGTTTATCAATCAGATAAAATATGGCCTAAAGCTTGAATAACCCGTCCATGGGCAATGGGCTGGAGCAAGCATGCAAACACAGTGGAAGCGATCAAGGTGTCAACCGGGCGGCCTGTTCACTGGCGCTGAATGGGCGACCGCGACGCTGGGCCTATCGAGTCGTCGCCGTGCGGGGCGCACCTTGTGAATGCCGCCCTCTGTTACGGCTTAGCGGTGGCGCTAACCCGAGGGGTGAGTGTTGTGATCTTGCCTTGGCTTGCGCATCAACTCACGATTGAGGCGTACGGTCAGTTGGGGCTGATCACCGCGCTAGCGGGTTTGGGCTCAATGCTGTTTGGCTGTGGCCTAGCCGAGGGCTCCCTGCGTTTTGTCCGCAGCGAACAACAAGCCGGGCAGGTGATGGCACTGGCCTTGGCGTTAGATCTGGGACTGATGCTGGCATTGGGCTTTACGCTGCCGGTGTGGGCTGGCTGGCTACCCGGCGGTTTGCAGTGGCACTGGTTGGCGCTGTTGTTGCTGAGTCTGGCCGCGGGCAGTGTGCTGGGCTTACTGCAGTGTTTTGCCCGACAGCAAGGCAAGCCGCAGCGCTACTTGCAACTCGCTGTCGGCCAGGCGGTGCTTCACGCGGGCTTATTGCTGCTACTGGTCAATCTTGGACTCGGGATCAGCGGTGTGTTACTTGGTGGGGCGCTGGCAGCGCTGACGGTCGCCGCCGTCGCATTGGTGGCTTTTTACCGGGTGCATCGTGTTGAGTTTAACTGGGCGTTTTCCCGCCGACTCCTCGCATACAGTGGGCCGATAGCGGCAGGGGCCGCATTGCTGTGGCTGCTCAATGGTTACGAGCGGCAATGGATCGCGGCGTTAGCGCAACCCCAGCTATTGGCTGAGGTCGCGCTGGCAGGGCAGTGGGGCTTGTTGGCGGCGCTGGGTTGTGAGCCGTTTAACCTTTGGTGGTTTGCGCGCCGTTTTCCTTTGATCGAGTCCGGCGCATTGCACAGCCACGGTCGCAACAGCATGATCGGGGTGCTGTGGCTGACCGGATCGGTCTGCATCACCACCCTGTTGGCGTACGGATTGACGCCATTGCTGTTTCCCGTGGCGTTGCAGGGTGCGCTCGACTGGGTGCCGTGGTTCATGCTGTTGGTGTTGTTGCGTCAGCTTCCCACGCTGTTGAACCTCGGGGTGTATTGGCAGCAGCGCAGTCACCATGTGTTCAGCATTAACGCGCTGTGGGGCGTGCTGGCGTTGTTGCTGTTGCCTTTGGCCGGGCAAACGGATGCCCAGGCGATCTTTTCGCTGTTGGCGGCTTTGTGCGCGGGGCGGGCGATACACATCATTTGGCTGGCGCAGTGGCTCAAGCCGTTGCCCTATCCCTGGTGGGCGCTGTTGCCTTGCATTGCCACTATGCTGCTGCAGTTAGCGGGCGCATTGGGCCAGATCCCCATATTGGGCGGCAGTGGCGTATTGCTGGTGCTGGCGCTTATTCTGGCGCTCGCGCTGTACCTGCGGGCGCAACCGGAGGCGACGGCGCTATGCTAGTGCCGATCGCTCTGCTGCTGTTGCTGATCCCGCTGGCGCTGGGGGCGGCGCAGCTGCTGGCGTTTCGCCCTGTGTTATCGCTTGGTTTACTGATGATAGCGCCGCTGGCTTGGATCCTACGCCGCCACCCCTATCTGCCCGCCGTGGGCTTTGTGATCCTGTCCTATTTCCGCTTGCACGAACTCTATCCCCCCGCCATGAGCTGGCGATTGCCCCAATTGTTTGCCGTGCTGGCGATCATGACGGTGGGCCTTGGCCTCTTGGTGCGCGGCCGCGCGTGGCTTTATCTGCCGGCGCAGGGCAAATTGCTGCTGCTGTTTGGCGGCCTGACGGCCATTGGGGTGATCCTGGCAACCAATCGCTCACTGGCGATAGGCTACTTCACTGCGACGTGGGTCAAGATCTTGCTGATGACCTTCATCATCGCCTGGCTGGTGGACACGCGTCGCAAGCTGAATGTGGTCGCCTGGATGGTTTTGCTCAGCGGCGCGGTGGTCGCTGTGGTGGCGATCTATAACAAACTCAACGGGATCGGGATCATCGAAGGCACCCGGGTGACCATAGGTCGAAGCTATGGCTCTGTCCTGGGGGATCCGAATGATCTGGCCTTGGTGTTGCTGTTCCCGCTCAGCTTTGCCATTGGTCGACTTTGTGCGCCTGGCTGGCAACGCGGCGTGGCGGCGATGATCGCCGTGTTGGTGTGCTGGGCCATCATCGCCACGCAAAGCCGGGGTGGCCTATTGGGGATCGTCTCGGTCAGCGGCTTCTTCGTCTATCTGCGCTGGGGGCTCAACGTTAAGGTGATCGCGGCAGGCGCGCTGGCGCTGATGATCTTGGTGGCGGCGGCGGGGATCAGCGGACGCAGCTCCGGCGGCGCGGCGGAAGGGGGCGTAGATGCGTCAGCGATGGGGCGGATCTACGCCTGGCAAGCGGCTTGGAGCATGGCGTCGTCGCATCCCTTGACCGGGGTGGGCCTGAACAATTTCTACAACAACTACTACTTCCACTCGCCGCATTGGGACGGCAAGAATCACGCGGTGCACTCGACCTGGTTTGATGTGCTGGCGCAAACCGGCTTTCTCGGCTTTGCGGTGTTTGTCTGTTTCTATCTCAGTTTGTTGCGTCAGGGCTGGCGTAACCTGCGGGCGCTGTCGGGGGATCCCCACGTGTACCACTGGAGCTGCGCCGTGATGGCGGGCCTGATCGGTTTTGGCGTAGGCGGCACCTTCCTAACGCAGGGGTTTACTTGGCCTTTGTATATCTATACCGCATTAACCTGGAGTTTGACCCACTTGGTCAGCACCCCGAAGGAGGGCTTATGGCACGCAAAAGACTCATGATCTTTGGTGAGGATTGGGGGCGGCACCCGTCCAGCAGCCAGCACCTGGCGATGGCATTGCGCCAGCGCTATGACATTGTGTGGATCAACTCCATTGGCCTGCGTCAGCCGGGGTGGCGGGATCTGCCCCGGCTCTGGCACAAACTGTGGGCGCCAAAGGTGGCGGCAGACGCGGCGCCCAGTGGGATCCAGATCCGCAATGTTCGGGTGTGGCCGTTGGCACAATCGAAGTGGCTGCGGCGGCTCAATCGCTGGTTGTTTCGGCGGCAGATGGCCGATCAGCCGCTCCCGGATCGGATCATGGTCAGCCTCGCCAGCGCGGAAGCGTATCTGAGTCTCTACCCTCAGGTGCCGGCCGCGTACTATTGCGGCGATGACTTTTCGGCACTGGCTGGGGTGGATCACGCCAAGGTGGCGCGGGCGGAACAACGCCTGCTGGACAAAGTGGCGTGGATCTTCACCGCCAGCGAGATCTTAACTCAGAGTTTCCGCGGTGCTATCCATCTGCCACACGGCGTCGATACCGCTTGGTTTGCTAAGCACTTTGAGCGGCCCGCCGATCTGCCCGAAGGCAAGATCATTGGCTTCTACGGCAGTTTTGCCAATTGGTTGGATGACGCGTTGCTGGTGCAGATCGCCACCCGTTTCCCGCAGCATAGCTTGGTGATGATCGGGCAGGGCAGTGGCTTGTCGTCTCGGCTGTGGCGTTTGCCCAACGTGATCAACCTGGGCGTGAAGCCGCATAAGGCGCTCGCCGCTTACGCCAATCACTTCGATGTCGCCCTATTGCCGTTTCGCGATGATCCCCAGATCCAGGCGTGTGATCCACTCAAACTGCGGGAGTATCTTGCGGCCGGCTGCAGTGTGGTCAGCACCGATTTTCCCGCGGCGCACAACTGGTTGCCCCACGTTCGGATCGGCCGTGAGTCCAACGAACTCCTGGCGGCTATCGAGCAAAGCCTAGAGCAACCGGCGTGCCGACAGGCTCAACGCGCCGCCGTGAGCGAGTGCGGATGGTCGGCGCGTGCCGAGCAGCTGGCTTGCTACCTCCAATAACCGAGTCGCGTTGCTTTGCAGAACGCAACGCGCCGACGTTCCCTCCATAAATCTGTCTATTAATTTCAGCTAATCAGCGACATACATAGTTGGCCTGACTCATGCATTCTTCGGTGTCTCCCCAGGATAAAGGTAGGATCCGTCATGATGAATCGATTGTTACTGTGCCTGCTGCTGATCACCATGGTGGGGTGTGTGAGTACCCCATCGCAGCAACAGCCATTATTGGTGAAATGGCCACAAGGCGGGTTGGATGAGGTGACGTTGGCCCCCGTGAAGGCCTATCTGCTTGAGCATCAAGGGGAGATCGTACTCCTGATGGGCCCCGTGGCGGATCTGCCCGCGTGGCAGCAGGCGCACGTGGGTCAGCAGCGCCTGGCTCAGTTATTGCGGGCACTGCCGAAGGATGCCGAGCGGATCCAGGGACGCTTTACCCCCTCGATGGCGAGCAACGGTTTTATGATCAGCGTCGGTGTGCCGAATGCTGACTGATCGGTTGCTGTCCTTGCTGTACTACGCCCTGTTGGCGATCTGGCAGCGTCGGCTCTGGCTTGCGCTGCCGGTGGTGATGGTGGCTGCGGCGTCGTTGGCGCTCAATGTGACCGCGCCCGATCGCTTCTTGGCCAGCACCACCTTGTTGGTCCAGGAGCCAGAGTTGAACAATCCCACCCTCGACGGCTGGTCGGTGGCGGTTCGAGTTAAGGATCGCCTGGAAGGGCTGCGGACCTTGTTACGCAGTCGCCATATGCTCGACAAGGTGGTCAGCGGCAGTGGCTTTTGGCCCGAGGCGGATGACGTCGAGCGTCAGCGTCTGTACCGCCAGCTGGCGGCCGGCCTTCAGATCGATCTGAAAGGCAGCAGTTTGATCCGGCTGCAATTGAGCTGGCCAGATCAGGATCAGATCGCCCCCCTGTTAACCATTATCAGTGAGCAACTGGTCTCTGGCCTGATGGCGCCCGGCTCGGCCGCCGTTGAGCGCTCCGAGCGGTTTTTAGAGCAACAGATGCAAGCGCAGATCGAAGAGCTGTCTGGCGCAGAGGCAGAATTGGCCGCTTACAAACAGACCTACGCGGATCTGCTGCCGAGCCTGTTCGGCGCGACCAATCAGGCGCTGCAGGATGTGGAAAAACGGCTGCGACAAAATGTGATCGCGAAAGAGTCATCGACGCGTCAACTCAGCAGCCTAAACACGGCGCTGGCGGGCTCGGATCCGGTGATCGGTGAGCTCGAGTCGCGGATCGTCATGGCTGAGGCTGAGCTGGTGCTGCTGCGCGCCCGCTATACCGATGCGCACTCCAAGGTGAAGGCGCTGCTGGCCCAAGTGAAGCGGCTGCAAAAAGAGAAAGGGCGATTGCTGGCCCGAGCGCAGCGTCTCGATAGCCAAGATCTGGATACCCTCTGGCAATTGGCCAGTGCGATAGAGCAAGACAACGATAGCGATACCCCGCCATTACTCTTGTCTCAGCTGCAGTCTTTGCAGCAAGCCAAAACCGCGCTGTCGGCTTTGGAAGGGCAGCAAGCGATGTTGCAGCAACAGCGCAGCGAGTTGATGGCCAAGTTATCTCAGAGCGCTGAGGTAGAGCGGGAGCTGCTGCGCTTGTCGCGCTCGGTAGAGGTGAAGCGGTCGCTGCTGGATCAGCTGCAACTGCGCTATGAAAAAGCCCAGATCACCTCTGATCTGGGTGACTTTGAAGCCGGTGACAAGACCAAGATCATCGATCAACCCAAGCGGCCGCACGGGCCGACCAATGCGCCCGCGAGTCTGGCGCTGTTGGGGGGAATGATCGGTGGCCTGGGCCTTGGGCTGATGTTGGTGTTAATGCTTGAGTGGTTGGATCCCAGATTGATCCGATCCGATCGGATCGCTCAGTTGGCTCAGTGCCCGGTTTTGGCCCGGGAACGAGATTGGTAGCAGGAGAAGACAATGACAAAACCCGTATTGGTGGAAGTGGTTCAGCGCTTCGCCTCTGGTGGGCTCGAGGCTTTGGTACTTGAGCTGGCCGAGCAGCTGCAAAATGAGTACGAGATCCACATCGTGTCGTTGGAGGGGCAGGCACCGACGTTGATCAAGGCGTGGCCGCGGCTAAACCAGTCTCAGGTAACCTTGCATGCGCTCAATAAGCCGGTTGGGTTGCACGGAGGAACGGTATTGGCATTGCGACGACTGTGCAAGCAGTTGCAAGCCGAGATCATCCATAGCCATCATATCGGCCCGCTGCTGTACGCCAGCGCCGCGACCTGGGGCATGCCCTTACGCAAGCTGCATACTGAACACGATGAGTGGCATCTGCAAAGTGGCAAGCAGCGGCGCTTGACCCAATTGGGCTTTCGTCTGGGCAAGATCGCGCCGGTGGCGGACGCCTGCCGCGTGGCTGAGGCGCTGGAGCCGTTAACCCAACGTCAGGTGCCGGCGGTTATCTACAATGGCATCGACATGGGGCGATTTCGGCCGGGCGATCGTGACTTTGCTCGGGACAGCTTGGGCCTCTGTGCTGAGCGATCGCAGTGGATAGGTTGTGCGGCGCGACTGGTGCCGGAGAAGGGGTTGGAGCATCTGCTGCAGGCCATGGTTCGGTTACCGGGTCGTGTTGGACTGGCGATCGCCGGTGATGGGCCGCTGCGCGAGAGCTTGGTGCGACAGATCCACGAGCTGGACCTGGAGTCACGAGTGGTGATGTGTGGCCGGCTCGACGCCATCGAAACCTTTTATCAGGCGTTAGATCTGTTCTGTTTACCGAGCCTAAAGGAGGGCTTCCCCATGTCATTGTTGGAAGCCCAGGCGTGTGGGATCCCGGTGGTGGCGACGCGTACCGGGGCAACGGCGGAAGCAGTGTGTCCCTATTCGGGCACACTGGTCGAGCAAGGCTGTAGCGAGGCATTGAGCGATGCGATCGCCATCGGCTTGCAGCGCGCTGCTGGACAGAAGCCTCGAAATTTTATTTATCAGCGCGGCAATGCCGTTCGTATGGCGCGTCAATATCGTGATCTGATGGAGGCGCTATGACGGTCTTTTGGGTGTTACTGGCTGCGGTGATGGGCCACTTGGTACTGTATCCCCTCTGGATGGGTTGGCTGGGTCGGCGCCCCTGCAATGACACGCAGTGCTGGGCGGACACGCCTGCGGTCACGCTGTGGATCCCGGTCTATAACGACGCTGCGGTGCTCGAGCAAAAGCTGCGCTCGGTGCTGGCACAGGACTATCGTGGGCCGCTGTCCGTGGTGGTGTGTTTGGACGGTTGTGCTGATGACAGTCAGGCCATCGTTGCCGATCTGCAGCACGATTTTGCCCAGCGGGGCCGGGCGCTTCGAGTGCTCGATCACCGCACCAACCGCGGCAAGCTCTATCGCTTGAATCAACAGATCGCGCGGCAGCGAGATCCCATCTTGATCCTGTCCGACTGCAGTGCCTGGCTGCCTGCGCAGTGCGTGACTGCGGTCGTCGACGGTTTAGCACAGCCCGGCCGCGGTGTGGTGACGGCGAGTTATGGTCATTCGGCGGACCAAGGCCAATCCAGTTACTGGCGTTTGCTGAATGGGATCCGCCGGGGTGAGAGTCAGTTAGGCGCGGCAATGGGCGGCACCGGTGCCTTACTCGCGTTTCGAAAGGCGGCATTAGCGCCGCTGCCACCGGGCACCATCAACGATGATTTTGTCGCGGTGCTCCAAGCCATGGGGCGGGGCTATCGCGCGGCGCTGCTGCCGGATCTGTGTGTGCAGGATCTCAATCGCAATGACGGTGGCCAGTTTGCCAAGCAGCGACGGCGGATCGGCGCGGGCAATCTGGCTCAGTTGCCGTTGTTATGGTCTCTGTTACCGCGCATGACCTGGCCGCAGCGGATCGTGGCGCTCCTCGGCAAGGGCTTGCGTGCTCTGCTGCCTCTAATAGCGCTGATGATGTTTGTCTCGACGGGGATCAGCGCGTTCACGGCGCAGGCGCCGGAGTGGGCGATGCTGCTGACTGGCGCGCAGGTGCTGTTTTACGGCTTGCCCCATGTAGTGCGGGTTCCTGGGCCATGGCGGGTGTTCAGTTTAGGACTGCAGCATAGTCTGGTGGGACAATTGGCCTATCTGAGCGGTTGGCGACCGGCGTGGATGGGGGGGACGCAAGAATTTCAGCCTTTTGTGGTGCGGCAAAGTAAGCGACTGTTGGATATCGTGGCGGCCTCTCTCCTGCTCGCCGTGACCTTGCCGCTCTGGCCGCTGGTGGCGCTGGCGATCCGCTTGGACTCGCCTGGGCCCATTCTCTACCGACAGATGCGGGTCGGTCGTGCCAGCGCCGACTTCATTCGCCTGTTTTGGCTCTTGAAGTTTAGGACCATGAGCGTCGACAATGATGCGATCGCGCTGGGCTGGACCCAGAAGAACGATCCCAGGATCACCCGGGTGGGTCGCTGGTTACGGGCCACCCGACTGGATGAGTTGCCCCAGCTTTTGAATGTGCTCAAAGGCGAGATGTCGATGGTGGGTCCCCGGCCTGAGCGGCCGGCGATCTGCGGTCAATTGGAGCAGCAACTGCCTTTCTACCAGGAGCGCACCTATGAGGTTCAGCCGGGGTTGACCGGGTTGGCCCAGATCCATCAGGCCGGTGATACCAGCCTATCCGATGTACAGACCAAGCTGTTTTATGATCATGCCTATGCGGCGTCTTTATCTGGGCTTGGCAGTTATCTGCGGATGGAGGGGTGGATCGCCTTGAAGACCGCCTACGTTGTTTTTACCGCAAAAGGCCACTAACACTTGCTTTGCAGTTTGCGATCGCTGATTTGATTCCCTTCTAAAACAACGATTTAATTATTGGCATATGCTTTGCAGTCTCCTTGTTACGGATAATGAGGAGATTGCTTATGAACAGCCAAACCATTCATCTGCCCGATACATTTGATCTTGAAAGCGTTAAACAGGTTCGGCCCGATCTCGATGCAACCCTGTTGCCCGATGGCGGGATCGTCCGCTTGGATCTCAGCAACGTAAGCTTTATTGATTCCTCCGGTGTCGGCGCCATCATTCATCTATTCAAACGGCTGCGATCACAGCAACGGGAGTTGATCCTCTGCGGCGTCCATGGCCAACCCCGGCGGATCTTGCAGCTACTGCGTGTCGATCGCGCCATCCCCTTTGAAGAGAGCTTTGAACAGGACCTGCAGTTATGAGGGGCGCCTGTTTGGTTACGCTATTGCTGGTGCAGGGATGCAGTGCTTGGCCGGAAGAGGGGCGCGGTGGCTATGGTGAGCAGAGCTCGATGTGGGACCCCTATGTCGCCTCGCCAGCGCACGTCTATGAGCAGCGACGCCAGCATGAGCGGTTGGCTCATGCCCAACTGCAGCTGGATCTGCTCAAGTTGCGCGGGGCTTATCATTGCACTCCCGGTCGCCTGACGCAGGCTGAATTACGAGCCTCGCGGTTGCGCCGTGAGCTGATGGGCGCACTGTATGCGGACGCGGAAGAGACCTTGTTGCTGCTCGAAGATGAGCTGTTTCGTTTATCGGTTCGTCTTAATCAGCTAAGGCGACAGACCCATTGCGCTGCCCATCCGGATCATCAATTCGCGGCGCAAGGCCCGCTCCCACAGCCGATGGTCCAGGGCGCTGCCCCAGTGGCCGTTGAGCGCTGGCAGCAGGCCAATGAGATCATGCTGTGCGACAACCAATTTGCCGTCAATGAGGCGCAACTGCTGCCAGATCTTCAGCGTCAGCTGGGGATGTTGGCGCAGGAGTTGTCGCAGGAGCCGGATCTGGTGGCTTACGTGCTGGGGCATACCGACACCGACGGCTCAGCTCAATCAAATCAACAGTTGGCGCAGCGCCGAGCGGATGCGGTCAAGCAGGGCCTGATCGAATTGGGCACCGATCCGGAGCAGGTGAAAACGCTGGCGCTGGGTGAGATGAGTCCGCTGGTTGCCGAGCTCGATGGTACGGCCAAACTGCAAAATCGCCGGGTTGAGATCCGGGTCGGACGGCGGGCCCAGCCGCTGCCACAAACCGGGTCGCCCGCCGAGGGAGCCGATCCGCAAGCCAGTATGCGGTTGAAACATTGGCCGAACGGCCAGAGGAGTTTCAGGTGAAAAACCTCGTTTTGATCTTATTGATGGTGTTGAGTGTCCCGGTTTGGGCGGATGATGAGGCTGTGCTGCTGCAAGCGGGTGACAATCTGCAGTTGTCCTTGCCCGGGGAGAGTGATTTTGATGCGCCGTTTCAACTGGATCAAAGCGGGCGGATCTATCTGCCGGAGATAGGCCCGGTCTTGCTGCAAGGCAAAACCTTGTCGCAGGCTAAACAGGCACTGAATCTGGCGTTGTCGATGGCGTACCGTGATCTGGCGGACTTCGATGTGCGCTTGCTGGAGCGCCAACTGCTGGTGTCCGTGCTGGGTTATGTGCGGGATCCGGGCGAGAAGTCATTGCCAGCGGACGCCAATGTACAAACCGCGATCAATCGCAGCGGCGGCTTGGTGGCCGGGGCGCAACTTAATCGATTGCAGCTGCGTCGTAATGAGGAGGTGATCGAGTTTGATTACAAGGCCTATCTGGACAAAGGCGAGCCAAGTCTTTTGCCGGAGTTGCAAAGTGGCGACATTGTGTTTGTGCCCGTGTCGCCCTTGCTGGGCAATGTGCAGATCGATTTTGATGCTCAGACGCTGTCTGAAGCGGGCGACGCGGCGGATCGCGCCGAAGCGTTGACCCTATTTGGCGAGGTGCGCCAGCCCGGCACCTTCAGTTTTAAGCCCGGCATGGGCGTCGTCGACGCTTTGATGCGGGCGGAAGGGGTGACCCGTTACGGCGATGTCACCCGGATCCGGGTGATCACGCGGGGGCAGCCGACCCTGTTTGATCTCAAAGCCTATCTGGACAACGGCGACGAGTCTGCGGTGCCGGCGATCGGGCCGGGCTCGATGATCTATGTGCCGACCCATATCGAGGTGGTGTCCAAAGGGGTACGCACCATGTATGTGATGGGGGAGGTGCAAGCGCCGGGGGCGTATGAAGCCAGCGACAACATTAACTTTATCGATATCCTGGCCAACGCCGGTGGCCCTACACGCTTTGCCGAAACCAAGCAGATCCGACTGATCCGCGCCAATGGTGAAGTGCTGCAGATCGATCTGCAGGCCTACACGGAAAACACCAACACCCAGCCCTTGCCGGAGATGTTGCCGGGGGACGTGATCTTGGTGCCGGAAAAAACCGACATGAATGAGAAGTCCTGGCTCAAGATCCCCAGCTCCCGGGCGGTGAAGATCATCGGCGCCGTGCGCACACCCGGTCGATATGAGTGGGACAACGCCATGAGCTTTTTGGATCTGCTGGCGCACGCTGGCGGGCCGGAGCAGCACGCCGATCTGTCGCGGATCGAGATCCTTCATGAGGATGAGCGGGGCGGCAAGAGTTTGTTTAACCTCGACAAGTTTATTAATCAAGGCGGAGAGTATGCCGGCCTGCCGCAGATGCGGGCGGGGGACACCGTGGTGGTGAATGAGTTGCCGTGGGATCCCAGCGACAATAAGTCGTCGTGGATCCGCCAAAGCGCTGAAAGCTCCATCTATGTATTTGGCCAAGTCGGTGCGCCGGGCCGATACGCCTTTACCGAGCAACTGGGTTTTCTGGATATCTTATCGGCCGCGGACGGCCCCAATCCCAATGCCGATCTGAGCGCGATCCGCATCAATCATCGCAACAGCGCGAGTGCGCAGACTCAGGTGATCGATCTGGCGCTCTATTTTGAAACCGGCGATGAGACCATGTTGCCGGTGTTAAAGCCCGGAGACAGCATCTATATTCCGGCACGGGATCGCGCCTGGCTGGAGCGCCCGGCCGAGCAGGTTGTGCGCTTGATGGGCTCGGTCCACAAGCCGGGGCGCTATGAGTTTAATGATTCGATGACGGTGCTTGATCTGCTGGCGGAAGCGGGTGGGCCGAAAGAGAGTGCGCTGATCGAGCGGATCATCGTGGTCCAGCACTCCTGCTGCGATCCACAAGCCAAGGTGTTTGACCTGCAAAAATTTGTCTCAAATCCCAGCTATGATCGGGTGCCGGTGCTGCGTCCCGGTGACACCGTCTATGTGCCAGATCAGTCTCAGTCCAATTGGCGCCAGTTTATGAACGGGGTTAAAGACGCGCTAAGCATCGTTACCCTGGCAGTGTTGGGGGCGGCGATATGAAGGCGATGGATAGGATCGTACGTAAGACCCTGCTGGATGGGTGTCACAGCTTGGCGGTAGTGCCACTGAGTCCATTTGACGGTCTGGCGACAGTGGGGGAGCGGCTGGCGGCGCGACTCAAAGGCTATGGTGAACGTCCCTTAACCGTGAGTTTGTCACAACAGGCGAGCGGCGTTGACTGGCGTCTTAACGATATCTCGGCCCATCTGGCGATCAACGAAAGTGAGGGCGTGGCGTCTCTGCCAACCCAGTCGCGAGACAGCAATCAGATGGAGCGAGTCCAAGGCCCCCAATCGTCGCGCCAGACCTATCGCGATCTCCCGGACGCTTTACTGCGTTGGCAACAGGCGTACAGCCAAGTCGTATTGCTGACCGAGCCGCTGCTTGAGGCCGGTGACGTCCTCTTCCCCGCGGAGCAGATCGCCGCCACGTGTCAGCGTTGCTTGCTGTTGGTGCAGGCGGGCAAAGACAAAGAGCAGGAACTGGCCCACGCCCGCCAGTTGCTGGCGCAAACCGGCGGCACCTTGGTCGGCGTACTGATCGACGACCGATGTTTACCCTCTTTGGCTCAGCGGTTGCAGCCCTACTTGCCGGATCGGCTTGCGCAGGGTCTGGCGCGTTCGCTATTCTGGCAGGGACGATCTCACACTCTGTGAGCGGTCATACTGGATCCATGGCCGACAGCAACCCGTAAGGACGCGAAGCTCCCTGTGCATGAAATTCTATTAGTTGAAGACAGCGGCTCCATTGCCGCCTTGTATCAAACTTACCTCAAGGACGAACCCGTCTCTGTCTCGCACGTTACCCGAGTGGACGAGGCACTGGCGTATCTGCAACGGCGGATCCCGGCGCTGATCCTACTGGATCTCAATCTGCCGGATCAGCATGGCGGCTCGATCCTGCGCGAGGTGCATGATCATGGCTGGACGGTGCCGATCGTGGTGATCACCGGCAACGGCTCGGTCGAGAGCGCCGTTGAGGCGATGCGCCTGGGCGCCTACGATTTTTTGATCAAGCCGACCGAAAAAGAGCGACTGTTAACCACGGTGCGCAATGCCATTCATTTCTTTACCCTCAACAGTCAGTTGAAGGAGTTTCGCAAGCAGAAACACAAAGAGGGGATCTGTGGCTTTATCGGCGCCAGTCCGATCATGCAGGGCGTCTACCATACTCTGGAGCAGGCCGCATCGAGCACGGCCTCGGTGTTTGTGGTGGGGGAAAGCGGTACCGGCAAGGAGCTGGCGGCGCAAGCGTTGCACTCCTTGTCTGAACGAGAGCAACAACCCTTTATCGCGGTCAACTGCGCGGCCATCCCTAAGGACTTGTTTGAGAGTGAGCTGTTTGGTCACAGCAAGGGCGCATTTACTGGCGCCAGCAAGGATCGGCTCGGAGCGGTGCGCAGCGCCAATAAAGGCACCCTGTTCCTCGATGAGATCTGTGAAATGCCGCTCGATCTGCAAACCAAGCTGCTGCGCTTCCTGCAAACCGGGATCGTCACGCCCGTCGGGACCGACAAAGGCACGCAGGTGGACGTGCGGATCGTGTGCGCCACCAACCGAGATCCCTGGGTGGAGGTGGACGAAGGCAATTTCCGTGAGGATCTCTATTACCGTCTGCATGTGATCCCGGTGATGCTGCCGCCGCTGCGGCAGCGCGGCGACGATATCTTGTTGCTCGCCCGACGTTTCCTCAAGCAATTTGGTCGCGAAGAGGGCAAGTCTTTCGCTGGTTTCAGTGCAGAGGCGGAGCGCATGCTCAAGCAATATCCCTGGCCTGGAAATGTCCGGCAGCTGCAGAACGTGATCCGCCAGATCTGTGTGATGCACCCCGGCGGCAAGATCGCCAAAGAGCAGGTGCCTCGCTTACCCAGTCGCACCAGAGCTGCAGTAAACAGCGAAACCACTCAGCCAGCGCAGCCGACGTTAACTGCCATGGACACCACACCGGCCCCAGCTCCAGTTGAGATCCCCGAGCCAAACGAGCCCATAGCGTCATTGGATCCGCCCAGCCAGGGCCTGAATGGTTCCTTGGCACAGATGGAACGTAACTGGATAGAGCAGGCGATCGAGCAGTGCGATGGCAACATCACCAAAGCGGCGGGTTTATTGGACGTCAGCCCATCGACCATTTACCGCAAGCTGCAGTCCTGGCAGTAAGTCGATAGCTTGCGCCGTCATGTCGTACATTTAACCGTCGATACGCGGGGCGCAGCGCTTGGGAGCGAGCTCTCGGGCGGGGGTAGACAGATCGGTTTCGATAGAGCCAGCACACGGGCAGACGTAGGGAAGCAGGCAGGATGGATAAAAAAGCCGAACTGACGCAGGTGGCGTTTGCGCTGTTTTATGCCCGCGGGGCCAACTCGGTGGGGATCAACGAGGTATTGCAACGCAGTGGCATCGCCAAAAAGACGCTGTATCACCACTTTGTCGGCAAAGAAGCCTTATTGTTTGCGACCTTGGAGTTACGAGATCGGCAATTTTTGGCGTGGCTTGAGGGTCGATTGTCGCAGGCAAAGCCCGGCCAGCAGGCGGTGAGCGCGCTGTTTCATGGGCTGGCGGCGTGGTTTGACCATCAGGAGGCTGAGCTTGGCCCCTTTCATGGTTGCTACTTCGTCAGCACGGCGGCTCTCTATCCGGACACACAACATGAGAACCGGCGCTATTGCCAGCAGCATAAACGCCGGGTGCGCGCGATGATCCAACAGCATCTGGGCGATCGGTTCAAACACAGAGAAGCGCTGCTGGATGCCATTGTTCTGTTGATGGAGGGCGCCATCGCGTCGGCACAGATCAACCGAGACAGCAGCAGTGCGACCCGCTGTCTGCCCGTCGTTGCCACGCTATTTTCCTTGTTGGAGATGACGACAGGGGACTGATCTCGCCGCATCAAGCGTTGACGTTGCCATAGTAGGCCAACAGCGGTTGGCAGGCCTGCTCAGCGGACCAACGCTCCTCTATGCAGCGTCTTGCGCACTGACTCATGGCACGACGTTCGTTGGCCGACAGGCGTTGATAGGTATCAATGGCCGCACTTATGCCGGCGAGATCCCCTTCGGCTAACACCCAGCCTGTTCCCGGAAGGATCAGCTCAGCCAGATCACCGACATCAAAGGCGATCACCACCACGCCCGCCGCCATGGCCTCCAGTGCCGCTAAGGGTAAGCCTTCGGCTCTGGACGGCATGATCAACAGATCCAACTTAGGCCAGATGGCGCCCATGTTCAGCTGCGGGCCATGATCCTGCACCGGAGCGATGGCGGGGGTCTCGCCACAGCCATAGCTGTGCCAGCGGTAATGTGCGCGGTCGTGCTGGGCGAGCCGGTTAAAGCGATCGAATCCCTTAACCGACTCATACCGTCCAACAAAGCCGATCTGAAGCGGCTGTTGGGGAGAAAAACGGCGAGTGGGTGGGGAGGGGAGGTAAGTAAAGTTCTTGATAACATCACAAGGCACCGGCAGTTGCGCCGCGATGGGTTGTGACACGGCAAAGTTGGTTGCCCAGCGCGCGCTGAGGCGATCAAGCGCCATATAGAGCCCGATACGACCCGTGGGGGATTCCCCGGCGTGATGGGTTGAGCAACACGGCGTGCGGCACAGACGCGCGGCGAAGCGACCGAGCAGCGCCGCTTTATAGCCATGGGTATGCAGCACTAGGTTAGGTTGCTGCCACAAGCGCCGCAAAAGCAGGTGAAACCGGCCCTTGAGATCCATTGGCAATATGCCATGCAGATCGAGTTGCTCGCCGAAGCGAGAGTTGGGATAGCGACGCCAGAGCCACAGCTCGACAGGCACCTCTGCGCCCTTTAAATAGTTGATAAGCTGAATGACGTGGCTTTCGATCCCGCCAATATGGCGGGCATCGACAAAAATAATCACCGTGGTGGATTGGCGCATTGCGATCTCCTGCTTCACTATATAGTGACTGAGCAATTCATGGGCCAACAAGGAGTGATCATGGCTGGGGTGATGGACAAAGATAAGATCGCACAGCTTGCGCAGGATGCGGGGGAAGATATGCTGCCCATGCTGCTTGAGGTGTTTCTCGAAGAGCTGGTGCACAGCCAGCAGGAATTAGCACAAGCCGGCTCGGCGGAACTGGCGCCGGTGGCCCATAAGATCAAAGGCTCCGCGGCCACCTTTGGGGCGAGTGCCTTGTACAATGCCAGCGGCACCCTTGAGTCGGTGGCAAAGGGGATCGAGGTGGGCGATCCGGGCATTCTTAAACACGAATGTTTGGAGATCATCCAGCGAACGCTGCAGATCTACAAAAGTGAATTCAACATAGGTCAGTGACGATCTGGGTCAGTGCCATCCTCAGTGCCATCGGCTCATGCCCGGCCTTGGGCTGATTGGATAGCGGCCAAAAGTAATGGTGTCCCTGCTGGCTTTGACAACCGTGATGCAAGATAGCATCGGGTTGCCGACCTATCTGTTCGGCCATCCATCGGTGGATCTCATGGGGCTGCCAGTGTTGCAAGGTACCGGCTTCCGGTTGCAGATTGTCGATCAGGATCAGCTTAGCGGAGCTGTTGTTCACAGCGTGGCGGATAGCGGGGATCAACAACGCGGGCATGATGCTGGTCAACACACTGCCGGGACCCAGCACCAACCAATCGGCTTGCTCAATGGTGTCGAGCAGAGCTGGGCTGGTGTCGACCTCGGGCATGAGAAACAATCGCTTGGGCGGCGATGACAGCGCATCGATCTGCGTCTCACCGACAATGATCTGCCCGGTATGATCTTCTGCAGCCAACTCGGTGGTTTGTGCGCTCATCGGCAATAGATGGCTTTGCACCCCCAGCATCCCGGCCAACACGGCGATCGCATCCTCAGGCTCAACACACAGTTCGTTGAGCCCTAACAGCATGAGATTGCCTAAGCTGTGGCCTGCGAGGGTGCCGCTTCCTTGAAAGCGGTGATTGAGCAGTAAGCGGCCGACGGAATCGGCTGGTACCAAACTTTCCAAGCAATGGCGCAGATCGCCCCAAGCAATGCCACCGAATTCGTCTCGCAATCGACCAGTAGAGCCGCCATTATCCGTCGTTGCCACCACAGCAGTGAGGCGCTGCTCGAGCGGGGCGAGGGCGGCCAGGACTTTGGCCAGTCCATGTCCGCCGCCAAATACCACCAAGTTACCTGAGATCTCGTCCATCTTGCCCCAATAACCGTCTAAGAAGGTTAGATTTACGCCGACGCAACCAATGAGGCCGAGCCGATTGGTCAAACAGCATACAAACCTCATGATGATAGTATTAAATCTTTGAACTTGCTCAAATAAATAGTCGAACCAGGGTCACGTTACGCTTGTCATCGCCACCGCTTTCTGTTTTAATTAGCCCCGCTTTCGAGGGACACCTCTCAGCACACAATATGGCGCGTTGGCAGAGTGGCTATGCAGCGGATTGCAAATCCGTGGACCTCGATTCGACTTCGGGACGCGCCTCCATATTCAGACAAAGCCGCAACTCATTGAGTTGCGGCTTTGTCGTTTCTGCTCTTTACCGATCCGCCGTGGCGTCAGAAATCGCAGTTTGCGCAGACCAAACCGAGCTTTGCTGCGAGCGGCCACCCCAATGGGACGTTCAGGTTGGCTGCGGACAACGAGTCACCAACCGAGACACTGATGTTCAATTCGTCGTTCGGCTTGCTTAGCTCAGAATGATGCCGTAAGTTGTTGAAGAGTATGAGTTGTTTGGTCCATCGTCTCACCTCTCATGTACAGTCTGTACGGCATAGCGCCGCACCGGCGACGCTTTTCAGACGAAGGGCAAAGGAGCGACATCGACGTCATAAAGTCAAAATGGCTGTCGGTATTAAGCCATCGGTATTAAGCCATCGATGCGATCTCACCAGGCGCAAGCCATTTGCTGATGACAGCCAGAGTGTTAATGCGCCGTGCAACTCAAGTTTTGAATGGTGTAACCATTAAATATCATGATGTTGTGGGTTGGTGTTTGCTAACCTTTTTGCGCGCTTTTTCCGCGATTCTCGCTTTCACCAGGGATAGGGCGTGCTTTTTACCAGTTTTTGGTAGATATTGTAGGAACTTAGCGGCAAAGCCCTATCTTACATCGGCGGGATAAATGGAAATTCCGCATAATATACTGTTAAGTGCCCAAGATAATGATTCGAAAGATAGCAACCATAGCAATCATCGGGCTAGCTCCTGCGGGAGTTTGGTTGGATGATGTCGTTTCTGATAGGAAGCACGTCGTTGCTGTAGAAGTGGATACAGCGATGTATGAATCCTTTAGCTGCATTGATGCTACTGGAGGCTTATGTGCGGCTGTTAGGGAAATCCCACCAGGCGATGGTTATAAAGTGCTCCGTATTAGGTATGGAAAGGACTATATGGCTATAAAGGTTCAAGCAGATCTAACTAGTGGTTGGATTCTGAATGAGCAAGGTGTTGCTCTTCGTGCTCGAACGGGCACTTAACAAGAAAATTAAGTTTGCCTGCAAGCAGGCGGGACCGGCTACCACCGGCCCCTTATTTAAGCGTTACTAGGCCTAACGTACGGACATGTCATTACTTACACTAGCAATACTTATCTTCTTTGCGATTGTGATGCTACGCGAGTATTTCAATCCACTTTGGCGACAGTTTGTTTCCTTCTCTAGCTCGCCTCCAAAGCCTGTAGATGGAGCCCGGACAGAGCAAATGGTGTTTTTTTGGAAGCACGACAAAAACTACCGCAAGTCACAAGAAAAAGACTACTGGAACGCTATGAGGCTTATATCTACCAGGGATGGTCTTTGGGTCAAGCGGCCTATCTTTATCTTCGGTAGGAGGTCGGCTTACTTTCCATGGGGAGAGCTTTGTCCGGGTTCAACATTTTTCGTTTGGTTAGCTAGGCGTCGAACCATGCAACTAAAAGGAACCCAGCTATATTTCTCGATATCAGAGCGATTCTACCAAAAGCACATTCGGCAATACTTTGAATCGGCCCAGTAACAAGTCAAGTCAGCGAGGGCGCTTCGCGCCGGGACCAGCTACCGCTGGCCCCTGCTTGAAGCGTTGTACTTGCCGGGCAAGCCCGGGGAAGCTTTAAACACAAAGAATTCAGTTAGATAAATAACTTAATCTGGATGTTTATCCAGTATGATCTACAGTCTAGTTCATGACTGGATTAACACTAA